>DASTYH010000271.1:0-3276 GCA_035765075.1 Gemmatimonadales bacterium | reverse complement strand
GAAGCAGCACGGTCTCGAGGTACCCGGCGCCGCTCCGGAAGAGATCCACCCATGGTCCCTCAGGGCCGTACGCGGCCTCGAACCGGCCGCTGAGCTCAGGGGCCACGTCGTATTCCCAGACCGTCGTGAACATCGCTCGCTCTGGCTCCCCTCCTCCGCTCACCCGCCATGCGGGGCGAGGTGCCGTATGTGCACCGGCTCGAGCGACGAGAGCGCCGCGGCAACGAGGGTGCGATGGCAGTGCGTGGGATCGGCCTCGAAGCAGAGGAGGCAGCATCGCCCGCCGGAGCGCACCAGGTCGGCCAGGCGATCGAGCTCCTCGCGGGCTTCCGGCATCGAGAGCTGTCCGGCGAAGATCCGGCGCATGTCCTCGTGACGGCCGGCGCGCGCGGCGGCGCGCCCCTCGGCCGGCGTCCCGAGATCCCTCAGGTGCACATAGCCGATTCCCGACTCTTCCAGGTGCGCGGCAAGCCTGCTCTTGGAGAATCCGGGCCGGCGCGAGCTCGCCACCGCCCGCACATCGACCAGGACGGTGACACCGGCGTCCCGGAGCGCCGCTACGACTTCCTGAATGGTCGCCCCCTGGTAGCCGATCGTGGCCAACGTCTTCATCGCAGCGGGATCATCCCGGTGCCGGGACGACGCCGACCGGTCGCCCCGTCCGGCAATCGAGGCGCAGCAGCTCCCGCTCGCGGACTCCGTATCGGCCCGGCGGAACGGCGTAGTCGCCGACCCGCCCCTCGAGCGCTGCCTCGAGCACGAGCCTCGTGCCGTCCCGCGGATCGTACATCGGGTTCCGGCATGCGTCCGCCGCCTCCCGGGGAGGCGCGACCACTTCCGACGGCGAGATGCTGAACGCCTCGGGGACATCCACCGCCTGCCGCCGGGGCGGGGCGTCGATCGGCCACGTACTCGCTCCACCGATGGCGCAGCCGGCGAGCAGGCCGAGCGTACTCCCGGCTCCGAGAACGAAGCGACGGCGCACGCTCCGCCTCGTCATTCGTCGCAGCCGAAGAGGAGGACTCGCGACACCCGTGCTTCCGGAGTCACCTCTCTCGCCGCTTCTTCGGGGATCTGCGAAAGTCCATCGAGCGGGACCTGGAAGCTCATGCCGCAATGCCCGGAAAGAGTCACGAAGAGCCGGCCTTCGCCGCCGATCATCCGGCTGCCGGGCCGTTCGAGAAGCTCCCGCACGCCGGAGCCGACCCCGATGCCGTCCGACGTGCGGAGCCGGGATCCGTCCACCTCGATGCGCCAGACGGCATCCGCGACCACCGTGGCGGTGAGGGTGTCGGCGCCGAGCGAGACCACGATCCGACGCTCCGGCATCCCCTCGGCACCGGGGCCCGTGCGGTCGTCGAGCACCCGGCACGGCGCCGCGAGCCCGGCCACGGGAGCGCCGATGCCCAGGCATCCGACGCCCTGCCCGGAGATCGTCGGCGCTTGGGACTCGGAACGCGGCGAGCACGCGATGAGCGTGAGCAGCAGCCCCGGCACTATCCTGCGCCGCGAGCCGGAGAAGGGCAACCCACGAATGGCCCCGCTCAGCGCGCACCACCGTCGAGGATGTACTCGAGCTCGTAATCGTGGCGGCCGTCGGTGATCCGGATGGTCATGGTCCCCGCGAGCCCGACCAGCTCGCCGGTGCCCGAGTCGGGGACCACCGCAATCGTCAGCGACTGGGCGCCCCGGTTCATGCTCCCCGAATGCTGCAGCACGAAACTCCCCGTCTTGCCGCCAAGTGTTCCGGTAACCTGCTCGAAGGCGACGTATCCCGCGGAACCCTGCACCGGGGACATGGACGCCAGCATCTCCCCGACACTCGTTCCGGTGAGATCGCCGTGGAACGTCTTGGCGATCGCCATCCTCCCGATCGCGGCGCCCGCCGCGGCGCCCATCGCGGAGTCGGCGGGAAAGGGGGTCAGCTTCACGTCGAATGTTCCACGGGCAATCATGGCGGCTTCGCTCCGGGGTGACGCGGCGCGGTCGGAAACCTGCGCGGCGGCCGGCTGCGGAGCCAGCGAGAGATGGGCGAGCGTCACACCGTGCGCCAGTCGCGTGCAAAGACGGTGCATCCGGTTCCTCCTGAGAGCTAGCGGGCCGCCGCGGCCAGGAGGCGCCAGCCGACCCAGACGCCGGCGATCCCTCCCGCCACGCTCACCAGCACGTTGAGTGATGCGACCATCCAGGCGTCGCGACGCAGAAGATAGACGGTCTCGAGGCCAAAGGCCGAAAAGGTCGTGAAGCCGCCGCAGAAACCGGTGATCAGGAGGAGGCGGAGCTCCGGACTCGGCGCGGAGGGAAGGCCGGCGCGGGCTTCCCCCCACCCTGCGAGCAAGCCCACGAAGAGACACCCCAGGAGATTCACGGCGAACGTGGCGAACGGAAAGCGATTCTCGACGGTGTGATGCAGGATGGCGCCCCCGAGCCGGTACCGGGCCACCGCTCCCGCAAAGCCGCCCACCCCGACGAGCAGCAGGTCTCTCACCGCTCGAAGAACTCCACGAGCCCGGACTCGAGCGAATACTCCGCGCCGACCACGAGGAGCCCGTCGTCCTGGATCAGCTGCTCGAGGAGTGCGGAGCCGTGACGCAGGTGGTCGACCGAGCGCTGGATGTTCGCGCGGATCGCCTGCTCGACGAGACCGTCGAGGTCGTTTCGGAGATCGGTGGCGAGGAGGGGTTCGACGGAGGGACGAACCCGGTCCACGATCGAGCGCAGGTTGCGGGACTGGCTCTCGCTCGGCGCGCGAAGCTCGTCGAGAGTGGCGAGGATGGCGCCGCAGCGGGAGTGGCCGAGCACCACGACCAGTCGGGTGTCGAAGCGTGCCGCCGCGAACTCGACGCTCCCCACCTGGGAGGGCGCGACGATGTTGCCGGCCACCCGGATCACGAAAAGGTCGCCGAGCCCCTGGTCGAAGACCATCTCGGCGGGGACCCGCGAATCGGAGCAGCCGAGGATGATGGCGAACGGTTCCTGCTTCGTTGCCAGCTCGGCACGCCGGGTGTGCAGGAACGGATCGGCGCCGCGAATGCTGGAGGCAAAGCGCTGGTTCCCTTCCCGGAGGCGCTCGAGTGCGTCGTGAGCTGAGACGGTCAAAGTATGAGGGCTCGTCGGTTGAGGTGGAGGGCCGCGGCTCCCATCGCCGCGTCAGTAGTGCGGTGGGAGCTGCAGCGCCGCTTCGGCACCGTGCAGCACGGCAGCGACGTGCATGGCACTGTGGGCCAGGAGAGGCGCGATGGGCTGCCGCTCGCAAGATAGGCAATCGTAATCACC
>DASTYH010000270.1:0-2594 GCA_035765075.1 Gemmatimonadales bacterium | reverse complement strand
GAGGGAACGCCGCGCCCCTTCGCCGCCCAGAGGAGAGGGCCCGACGCGTATCCGCCGGTCCCGAGGACCGCCACGGGACGTTCGGCGCGATAGACGCTCGCGACGGCGCGAAGGAGCCGCCCGGCAATCCAGGGCCAGCGGATGTTCCGCCACCAGGTCCGCCGGTAGATCGGCTCGGCCGGAAGGAGGTAGTGGCGGAAATCGCGAGTGGGAAGGACGCGTGCTTCCACTCCGCGCGTCGCTCCGACGAGGACCGGCTCGATGTGAGGCGCCATCTCGCGAAGCCGGTTCGCGATGGCCAGCGCGGGCATGAGATGCCCCCCGGTGCCGCCCCCCGCAATCAGAATGACAGGCCTGGGAGCGGCTCGGGTCGCTCCGACCGGCGCGGCCTGCGACACCGGCTCTGCGGGTCCGGCCGTCACGGAACGGGCGTCCGCCGCTCGGGCGTCGTCGGCCGAACCGCGGCGCGCGGTTTTCCCCGGAGCCGCCCCACGTTGATCAGCATCCCGGCGCCGAGGAGCGAGATCACCATGCTGGAGCGGCCGAAGGACATGAACGGCAGGGTGAGCCCGGTCGTGGGCATCAGGTCCACGTTGACCGCCATGTGGAGGAGCGCGGTGAGCCCCACCGTGGCCGTGAGCCCGGCCGCGAGGTATTGCCCGAAGGGATCGGCCGCTGTGCGCGCAATGCGGAAGCCGAGCCAGCAGAAGGTGGCGTAGAGGGCAATCACCACGCAGGCCCCCACGAAGCCCCACTCCTCGCCGATGGCGCTGAAGAGAAAGTCGGAATAGGCATAGGGGAGAAAGAGCTTCTGCTGGCCTTCGCCGAGGCCGACGCCGAACAGACCCCCTGCCCCGAAGCCGATCTTCGCCTGGCTGATCTGGAATCCGCCCTCGGTCGCCTCGCCGTGACCGAGAAAGGTCATGAGCCGCGTGAGACGGTAGGGCGTACTGGCGATCCCCTGGGCGGCGGCGAGCACGCCCACGCCTGCGAGCATCGCGAAGTGGCCGATTCGCGCCCCGGCGGCAAAGAGCACGATCCCGCCGAGCATGGTGATGAGCGCCGCCATCGAGAGATTCGGCTGCAGCAGGACCAGCGCGAACACGGTTCCGAGCACCACGACGAAGGGGAGCACTCCCTTCCGGAACTCGCGGACCTGTGCGCCCTTCTTGGTGGCGAGCATCGCGCACCAGACGACCACCGCCAACCGGGCCAGCTCGGAGGGCTGGAAGCTCGCGGGCCCGATGAAGAGCCAGCGCCGCGCGCCGTTCTTCATCGGGGCGATGCTCCCCTCGGTAAACGGGACGACGGTGAGCAGGAGGAGGAAGATCGTGCCCAGCAGCATCGGCCAGGCCAGCTGGCGCCACCGGTAATAGTCCACCTGGGAGGCGATCACGAGCAGCACCCCGCCGAGCGCCGCGCCGCTCAGCTGGGTCAGCGCATACTGATAGTCGATGTAGCGGTCACCGCTCACCACGAGGCTCGACGCACCGTAGACCGCCACGATCCCGAAGACCACGAGCGTCGCCACCACCACCCCGAGGAGGCGCGTTTCCCACCGGAGCTCGCCGGGATGGCGAACCGCCCGCATTACATCGCCTCCACCGCGGCGCGGAAGGTCTCGCCCCGCTGTTCATAGTTGTCGAACATGTCGTAGCTCGAGCAGGCGGGCGAGAGCAGGACGGCGTCTCCCGGCCGCGCCTCCGTCCGGGCGCGCGCCAGCACGTCATCGAACGAGGTGGCGCGGACCACGCGCACGGCGCCGGCCAGATCGCCGGCGACGATGTCGCCCGATTCCCCGTACGCCACCACGGCGCGGCATTGCCCGCGAAGCCGGGGAATGAGCCGCGTATACGGCTCCCCCTTGTGGCGGCCGCCGAGAAGCAGCACGAACGGCCGGTCGAGCGCGGCCAGCGCCACTTCGGTCGAGGTGACGTTGGTGGACTTCGAGTCGTTGATCCAGAGCACGCCATCCACTTCGCGCACCGGCTCGACGCGGTGGGGGATGGCGCGGAACGTCGTGAGTGCCTCGGCGATCGCGTGGGGGTCGGCGCCGATCGCCTCGAGTGCGAGGAGCGCGGCGAGCGCGTTGGCCACGTTGTGGTCGCCGAGGAGCGGGAGCCGCACGCGCTCGAGCACCGCGCGACGACCGAGCATCAGCCGGCCCCCGGCCCGATCGAACCACGCGTCCGCCTCGCCGGCGATGGAGAACCGGCGGCGGGTCCCCGCGATGCCGCGGGTCATCTCGTCCACGGCCGGATCGTCGGCATTGGTCACCCAGACCGAATCGGCGCTGGCGTTCCGGAAGAGCAGCGCCTTGTCACCGTAGTAGGCTGCGAGCGTCGGGTACCGATCGAGGTGGTTGGGCGCGAGGTTCGTGAGCACGCCGACCGCCGGGTCCACCAGGGGCATGTCGTGGAGCTGGAAGCTCGAGAGCTCGAGGGCGAGCCACTCCGGGGAGGCCGGCAGTCGCGCCAGATCGCAGACCGGGGTCCCGATGTTGCCCGCCGCCACACCCCGAATCCCGCCGGCCGGCATGGCGTGAGCGATCAGCGACGTGGTGGTGGTCTTGCCGTTGGTGCCGGTGACGGCGA
>DASTYH010000269.1:0-6675 GCA_035765075.1 Gemmatimonadales bacterium | reverse complement strand
GCGCGCTCGCCGCCGGTGTCGCGGTGCAGGAGCTCTCGCGATTCCACGTCGACGTGCCGGGCCGGCCGGGGCTGCTGCTCGGCTACGGCGGCATCGCGACCGAACGGATCGTTTCGGGACTCGCGCGGCTCCGGGAGGTCTTCGACGAGCACCTGCCCCTGGCAGGGAGAGCAGCTCCATGCGAGTGAGACGATTCGTCAACCTGGCGGTTGCCGTGCTGGCACTCGGCCTCGGGGGATTTGCCGCCTGGCTGCTCGCGCTGCCTCCGGCCCCTGCGCCGGTGACCGCGCCACCGGTTCCGGCCGGGGAAGTGGCGGCGATACTCGACGCGCTGAGGCCTCCGACGCGCGAGCGCCCGCTGGTGGCGATCGTCGGCATCAACGACGCGACGGAGACCACCGACTACCTGATGCCGCTCGGCATCCTCCGGCGCGCCGATGTGGCGGAGGTGGTGACGCTCGCAACGGAGCCGGGGCCGGTGCGGCTCTATCCCGCGCTCGCGGTGGACCCGGACGGGACGATCGCGGAGTTCGATTCGCGGCATCCGGAGGGCGCCGACTACGTCATCGTCCCGGCGATGAGCCGGGATGACGATCCCTTGGCGCTCGCGTGGATCAGGAGCCAGGCCGGGAAGGGCGCAACGATCATCAGCGTCTGCGCCGGGGCCAAGGTGGTCGCCGCGGCGGGCCTCCTCGAAGGCCGTCGCGCCACGACACACTGGTACTACCTCGACGAGCTGCTGGAGATGAGCCCGGCGATGACCTACGTGGCCGACCGGCGGATCGTGGTGGATGACGGGGTCGCGACGACCACCGGCATCACGGCATCGATGCCGATGATGCTGACGCTGATCGAGGCGATCGCGGGACGCGGGCGGGCGGACTCGGTGGCGCAGGACCTCGGCGTCTCCGAACGGGATCTGCGCCACGCGAGCGGCGCGTTCCGGCTCACGCGCCCCTTCGCTTTGACGGTGCTGGGCAACGTCCTGACCTTCTGGAACCGCGAGGAATTGGGCCTCGCGCTCTCACCGGGGATGGACGAGGTGTCGCTCGCGCTCGTCGCCGACGCATGGTCGCGGACATACCGGTCCCGCGCGGTGACATTCGCCGACGCCACTGCCCCGGTGAGGACACGTGCGGGCGCTCGAATCATCCCCGACCGGCCCGCCGGCCAGGCCTCGGCGCAACGCCTCCCGGCGATCGGCGATCGGCCACCGGCGCACGCTCTCGACGATGCGCTCGGTGCGATCGAGCAACGGTACGGGGATGGGACGTCGCGTGTCGTGGCGATGCAGCTCGAGTACGGGTGGAAGGGTGGAAAGATGGAAGGATGGAAGTACTGATGTCCGCGGATTACGCTGAGTCAGCGGGGCTCGGGAGCAGCGCCTGGCACCCACATGCAGCACCCGCTGGGGTTGCGCCACGAGGCTCTGGAGCGCACGACGGACGATCTGCGTAATCTGTGGATATCAGTCTTCCCGCCGCGCGGGGGAATGCCGCGCCGTGATCACTGCGTGAACCGAACCGGGAGGAACACATGGCAAACGTACAACCGATCGTCCCCTGCCTCTGGTTTGACACCGAGGCCGAAGAAGCCGCCAGGTACTACATCGGCATCTTCCCCAATTCGCGGATCAACACCATCACGCGCTACGGCGCCGCCGGGAAGGAGATCCACGGCAAGGCGGCCGGCAGCGTGATGACCGTGGAATTCGAGCTGAACGGCCGGAAGTTCACGGCGCTCAACGGGGGGCCGCACTTCAGGTTCAACGAAGCGGTCTCGTTCCAGGTGATGTGCAGGTCGCAGGAGGAAATCGACCGCTACTGGGAGAAGCTCGGCGCCGGCGGCGATCCCGCCGCGCAGGTGTGCGGGTGGCTCAAGGACCGCTACGGGCTCTCGTGGCAGGTGGTGCCCGAGGGGATGGAGGAGATGTTCCGCGATGAGAAGTCCCCGGGCGCGGAGCGGGCCATGAACGCCATGCTCGGCATGAAGAAGCTCGACATCGCGGCGCTCCGGGAGGCGTTCGAAGGAGAGCCGGCGGGACGGAAGTAGGGGGAGTGCAGAGGGGCGGGCGCGCGGGCCCGCCCCTTCGATTGTCCGACCGTCCGACCGTCCGACCGTCCGACCTACCGACCTACTGCTCGAACATCCCCTTCGGCGTCTCGCCCCGCAGGAACGGCTCGATGAAGGCATGCAGCAGCTCCACCTGCGTGATTACGGCGGTGTGGGACGTGGCGGGCATGATCGCGAGGCGCGAGGCGGCGAGGGGCTTGCCCATGTCGCCCATGGCGCCGCCGCCCAGGAGCTTGAACAGCGCCACGTTATGCTCCAGCGTGGAGACGTCGGCGTCGCCGGCGATGATGAGGACCGGCATCTTCAGCGCCTTCACCTCGGCCTCCCACGCCATCGGCTCCTTCTCGAGCTGGATCAGCTTCGCGATCAGCGCGGGAAAGCCCGGCTTCCGGTCCGCCTGTTCCTTGAAGAACGGCATCTGCAGGAACATCTCCACCGAGAACTGCGGGATGGCGGCGGTGTACTCCGGCTGCCAACCCCTGAGATCGTAGCCGACCGACGCGGCGACGAGCCGGTTCACCTTTGCGGGATGCCGGATCGCGAGCTGAAGTCCCACCTGCCCGCCCATGGAATAGCCGAAGATATCCGCCTTCTCGAGGCCCACCGCATCCATGAACGCCGCGACGTCATCGGCGAGGCTCGGGTAGGTGATGGGCCGGTCGATGTCGGTGGTGCGGCCGTGGCCCTGCAGCTCGACGGCGTAGACCCGGTGCGTCTCGGCGAGCTTCGGGACGATGCGGCCCATGGTCGGGATGTCCATGTAGGCGCCGTGCAGGACGACGATCGGCTCGCCCGCTCCGGAGACCTCGTAGTACATCTGCATCCCGTTGACGGCGACGCGCTTCCCCGCCTCCTGGGACTCGGCGACGGCGGGGCCCACGGCCACGAGCGCCGCGGCGAGGAGTGCGGCGCGGGAGATCGGTGCGTTGCGGAACATGAATCGGGCTCCTCCGGTCAGGCCGAGGCGGACTGGTCGCCGGCGTGCGCCATGACGGCGTCCGGGTTCATCCACACCGGCTCGAAGATGTGGCCATCGGGATCCTCGATCGAGCGGGAGTACATGAAGCCCAGCTCCTGCCGCGGGCGGATGTCCGCCTTCCCACCCGACCTCGCTGCGGCTTCGGCGAAGGCGTCCACTTCCGCGCGGCTCCCGAACGAGAGGGCGAGGAGCACCTCGCTCGTGCGACCGGCATCGGCGACATGCTTCGGCGTGAAGGTGGCGAAGTAGTCGCGCTGGAGGAGCATGAAGAGGATCGTGTCGGACCAGACCATCGAGGCCGCCCGGTCGTCGCTGAACTGCTCGTTCTTCTCGCACCCGATCGCCTCGTAGAAGCGCGTCGCGGCGGCGAGGTCCCGCACCGGCAGGTTCACGAAGATCATCCTGGACATCCGCTTCTCCCTTGTGGCGTGTGGTTGGCTCGCCCCCCCATCGCGGGTCGCGCCGGACGGTTCATCTTGAAGACGAACGAGCCGTGTCGGAATCGACATCGTCCAGGAAGAGCCCGACCAGGCCGGCGACGAGCTCGGGCTGGCGGGACTCCCGCGTGGTCATCACTGCCTCCCCCAGGTAATCCCCGTGGGCGCCGGGCAGGATGAGGAGCCGTGCCCCCGCGATGAGACGGGTGAGCTCGACGCCATGCTCCAGCGTCACGATGTCGCGGTCGCCGAGGACGACCAGCGTCGGCGCCTTCACCGACTGGACCAGCTCGTCCGGGGTGTCCGGGAAGTTCCGCACCCGCGCCGCGTCCTTGTCGTGCATCCGCCGGAGCGCCGCCGTGTCAGGGTTCACCCGGAGGAAGGCGTCCTTGAGCGGCTGGGGCATGATCGAGAAATCCGCCGTCTCGATGAACTCCCAGAACTCGGGCCGGCCGCCGTCCCTCCGGGTCATGGAGGAGGCGAACACCAGCTTCCGGACGAGCCCGGGATGGCGGATGGCCGCATGCAGCGCGATGCTCGCCCCGTTGCTGAAGCCGAAGAGGTCCGCCCGGGTCACGCCGAGGTGCCGGAGGAGCGCCGCGACGTCGTCAGCCGATGACTCGAAGCGGACCGGCGCGTCCCGGTCGGTGGTGCGGCCGTGGCCCTGCTCCTCGACGGCGATGACCCTGCGGCTCCGGGCGAGGGCCGGGAGGATGCGGCTCCAGGTGACCTCGATCGTCGAGCCGCCGCCGTGGAGGAGGACGAGCGGCACGCCGTCGGCGCGGCCGTGCACCTCGTAGTACATCGAGATGCCGTTGACCGGCGCGTGGCCGCTGTCCACGAGCGTCGGCCGGGGTGTGGTGGTGTCGGCGGTCGCCGCCGGCGGCCGGTCCGGCGCGCACGCCACGGCGAGCAGCAGCAGGCTTCCGAGTGCAATCCTTCCCATGTCAGGTCCTCGCGGTTCGGGATGTCGGTCCTGCTACTGGTCGAACGGGAGGGGCGGGATTCGACAGGCGGGCATCGGGCCCGGTCGCTCGTGTCGAGGGTGGCAGATCGGGGCCAGATAAGGAGAGAGAACCGCAGATTACGCAGATTTACGCAGATTGACCGGGACTCGGGAGCAGCCCGGAGCAGCCCGAAAACAGCTGTTGATGTGGTCGCGCGGGGGAACTTCGGGACGCGCGACGAACAATCTGTGTAATCTGCGTAATCTGCGGATTGCCTTTCTTCTCACCTCACCCGGAGCCTCGCCTCACGCGCTGGTTTCCGCCGGCTCCTCGAGGGCGAAGGAGCCGTACTTGATCGCCCCCTCGCGCAGGTAGTCGTTGACCACCACGCCGCTCTCGAAGCTCCGGCTCGACGTGAGCTTGAGGCCGAGGGGAATGGCACCGCCGTCGAAGAGGCGCTTCCCGCTGCCGAGCACCAGGGGGAAGGTCCAGACGACGTACCGGTCGATCAGGTCCTCGCTGATGAGCGTCTGGAGGAGCCCGGCGCTGCCGATCACGTGGACCTCGAGGTCGGGCTCGGCCTTGAGCTCGGCGATCTTCTTCTTGAGGTCCTTCCCGCGCACGATGGTGGAGTTGTTCCACTCCGCCTTCCTGAGGCTGTCGGAGACGACGTACTTCGGCATCCCGTTGAGCTTGGCCGCCATCGGGTCGTCGGCCGGCATGCGGGGCCAGTGGTTGGCGAAGATCTCCCAGGTGCCGCGGCCGAGGAGGAGCGCTCCCCCCCGCGCGTGCTGCTCCATCGTCACGGGGAACATGTCCGGGGTCCAGTAGCCGGCGCTCCAGCCGCCGTGCTCGAACCCGCCGCTCGTGTCCTCGTTCGGCCCGCCGGGAGCCTGCATCACCCCGTCGAGGGTGACGAACGTGCCTGCCAGGATGGTGCCCATGATCGCCTCCGATTCCGGTTGATGTGACCTGCGTTCATCAACACGACGAACGGGACCGGGCGGGATCGACATGCGGGGGATCCGCAGGTCGCCGTGCCCGCCAGTGACGGGCGCCCCTGTGACTTGTATGATTGAGCGTCTGCGATACTCGTCCGGACCCGGAATGGAGGATCCAATGCGCACCTCCCTGCTGTTCGCCGCCGCCGTCCTGGTCGTCCCGTCGGCCGCGCCCGCCCAGTCCCCCCTGTCGGTGGAGATCGGGGCCCGGGTGGCGATCCCGGTGCAGGACCTGGGCAACGCCGAGCTCGGCACGGGGTTCGGCTTCGGCGCCAGCGTCCGCTACCGGTTCCAGCCGAGTCTCTCGGCGTATGCCGGCTGGGACTGGCACCGCTTTTCTGCCGACCTCGCGCCCGACGAGCTGGACGTGACCGCCACCGACTTCTCATTCGGCCTCCGCTACGACCGGCCGCTCGGGTCCGCGCGCCCCGCCGGTGAGGCGGCGCCCGCCTGGTGGATCGGCGGCGGCGGCATCCTCGGGCAGTACGACGTCGAGGACGAAGCGGGCGATCCCGCCGGCGATACCGACTACGGCCTCGGCTGGGAAGCGGGGGCGGGCATCAGCTGGCCCGTCACCGAGCGGATCGCCGTCACGCCCGGCCTCCGGCTCCGCATGCTCCGCCGGGAGGTGGACATGGGCCTCGGCCCGCAGGACGCGACGCTCACCTACCTCGCGATCGGCGTGGGGGCGGCGATCGGGTTCTGAGGACGGCAGGGAGCGCGCGAGCGCGGGGCTCGCGCGCCAGGTGATCCCCGGAGTGGCGCAACGCCACTCCGGATCGTATTTCTCTCCCCATGCGCGAGGCCCTCGCGTCCCACCTCTCCGACCGCTACGCCGTCGACCGCGAGCTCGGCCGCGGGGGCATGGCGTCGGTGTGGCTCGCGCGCGACCTCCGGCACGACCGCCCCGTCGCCATCAAGGTCCTTCACCCCGAGCTCGCCGGCGCCATCGGCGTCGACCGGTTCATCCGGGAGATCCGCCTCACCGCCCGGCTCCAGCATCCGAACATCATCCCCGTCCTCGACTCCGGGACCATCCCCGGGCCGGGCGGGATTGCACTTCCCTGGTACGCCATGGGATACGTCCCCGGCGAGTCGCTCCGCGCGCGGCTCGAGCGGGAGCGGCAGCTGCCGATCGAGGACGCGCTCCATATAACGGAAGAAGTGGCGCATGCGCTCGCCGCGGCGCACCGGGAGGGAATCGTTCACCGCGACATCAAGCCGGAGAACATCCTCCT
>DASTYH010000268.1:0-6432 GCA_035765075.1 Gemmatimonadales bacterium | reverse complement strand
AGCGACGGGGGCCGAAGCACGGGTCCGGGCATCGATGTCGGTGAAAGGAGAGAAAACCGCAGATTACGCAGATTACACGGATTGATCGAAGTGCCGCGGAAGGCGTCGGTGCCGGGCTGGAGTAGTGTTTCCTGTGTGTTGCCGTGCTGATTCTCGTGCCCCGATCCATCTGCACAAATCTGCGTAGTCTGCGGTTTTCTGTTGCGCTCCCTACTCCCACCCCAACGCCCGCGCCCGCGCCACGATCACGTCCGTCGCGCCGGCGAGGCCGAGGAGGCCGGTGTTGAGGGTCATGTGGTAGTTGACGGGGTCGGCCCAGTCGCGCTGGTAGTACTCCCGGTGGTAGCGCGAGCGCTTTCCGTCCATCTCATCGAGCTGGCGGGCGGCTTCCTCCGGCTCGACGCCGAAGCGCTCGCAGACGGCGTGGGTGCGGAACGTGCGCGGCGCGACGAGTTTCACGTGGAGCGCACCCTCCTGCTGGCCGATCACGGCGGGCGCGGCGCGGCCCACCAGCACCACGCGCCCGCGGCGCGCCATCTCGGTCACCACCGATTCGGTGATCCGCACGAGGCTCTCCTCCTCCATCTCGGCGACGGTGCCGCCGGGCGGGGGAAAGAGCTCGGGGTTGGCGGACGCCAGCGTCCGCGTGAGGCGCTCGATGAAGTTCGGCGCGCGCTCCTCGCGCTCGGCGACCTCCGCCGGCGGGCATCCCATCCGCTCCGCCACCTGCTCCACCAGCTCGTTGTCCACCACCTGCCAGCCAAGCGCCTCGGCCACCCGCCGAGCCACCTCCGACCCGCCGGCGCCATACTGGCGCGAGATTGTGATGACCATGAGTGGGAAAGGTACGTCGGGAATTGCGTGGGGAATAGGCGGGAGGGGCGGAGGCGGCGGAAGCGGCGGCGCGCGTCGAGACTGTCACCCCGGAGCGAAGCGACGGGGGCCGAAGCGCTGGAACGGTCCACGGCCGCGGTGAGTGCACGGAGACTCAGGCGGATACTCTGACGGGATGCCGAAACTTGCCCACGTCTACATCCTCGCAAGCGAATGCCACCACCTGTACGTCGGCGTTACGACCGATCTGGTACGCCGTATCAGTCAGCATCGGAACAGGATGCCCGGGTCGTATACAGCTCGTCACGGGATCACCCGCCTTGTCTACTTCGAGACTACACCGAACATCCGAGCCGCCATTGAACGGGAGAAGATCATAAAGAGATGGCATCGGATTGCGCGGCTTGCTCTCGTAGAAAGCGTGAATCCGGATTGGCGCGACTTGTTTACTGAGATTGTGTCTCGACCGACGCTTCGGCCCCCGTCGGGCCCTCCGGGCCCTCCGGGGTGACAGTCACTCCCGCCCCTCCCGCCGCCCTCCGCCCCATCGCCCTCGGATCGAACCGCCACACTACCGTGCCCGCTGCCGCCGCGCAGAGGAGGCCGCCCAGGGCAAAGGCCACCCGCACGCCGAACCGTTCCGCCACCCACCCCGCCTGCAGCGACCCGAAGGGGGCCATGCCGAGCGCCACGAAGGAGTAGAAGCCCATGACGCGGCCACGGAGGTGGTCGGGGCTCAGGCGCTGGAGGAGGGTGTTCGTGGCGATGCCGGCGGCGGCCATCGCGCCGCCGGCCAGCGCGCAGACCACCACGGCGGGCCAGAGCCAGGGAAGCAACGCGATGGCGACGAGCATCAGTCCGAGGATCCCCGCCGCGCCGATGGCGACCCGGCCCTGGCGCACCCGGCTCCCCACCGCGGCCATCGTGAACGCTGCCCCCGCGGCCCCGATGCCCACGGCGGCGAGGAGGCCGCCGTAGCCGCCCGCGCCCACGCCGAGCACGTCGCGCGCAAAGACCGGGAGCATCGTGAGGAACGAGAAGCCGAAGATGCTGAGCGTGGCGGTGAGGAGCACGAGCGTCCTCGGCCATGGCTCGCCGAAGACATAGTCGAACCCTTCCCGCATCGCCGCCCGCACATCCACCCGCGCCGCCGCGGGTGTCCACCGCCCGAGCTGCATGGCGACGAGACTGATGATGACCGCCACGAAGCTCAGCCCGTTCAGGTAGAAGCAGGCGGCGAGTCCCGCGGCGGCGATGATGCCCCCGGCGATCGCCGGCCCGATCACCCGCGAGACGTTGAACGCCGACGAGTTGAGGGCGATGGCGTTCATGAGGTCCTCCTTCCCCACGAGGTCCATCACGAACGCCTGGCGGGCAGGCACCTCGAAGGCGCTGAGGAGGCCGAAGAAGATGGCGAGGGAGATCACCCAGGCGACGCTGATCCAGCCGAACTGGGTCAGCACGCCCAGCGCCAGCGCCTCGAGCAGCATCCCGCTCTGGAGGATCAGGATGAAGCGCCGCTTGTCCACCCGGTCCGCCACCACCCCGCCGTAGAGCGTGAAGAGGAGGATCGGGAGCGATCCCAGCATCGTCACGAGCCCTAGGAGGAAGGGCGATCCCGTGAGCGTGAGCACGAGCCACCCGTGGGCCACCGTCTGGATCCACGTCCCGATCTGCGACAGGAACTGCCCGAAGAGGAAGAGCCGGAAGTTCCGGTGGCGCAGCGAGGGGAAGGCGGTGGCGAGGGCGGTCACGGGGGGAAAGTAGCGGGAGCGGCGGGAGCGGCGGAAGCGGCGGAAGCGGCGGAAGCGGCGGGAGCGGCGTCGAAAAAACAACAGAAACCGCAGATTACGCCGATTTACGCCGATTGATCGAAGCGCCACCGGCGGTCCCGGTCACACACAACCCCAGGAATCATTGTGTGTTCTCCGTGCTCCTCCCCACGTCCCGATCAATCGGCGTCAATCTGCGCAATCTGCGGTTTCATTCTCCTTCACCGGCAGAGAAGCCCGCACCGGCACATCGGCCCCCGTCGCTCGCTGCGCTCACTCCGGGGTGACGGACTCCTTCCGCCGCTTCCGCCCCTTCCGCTACCTTCCAGCATGCGCGTCACCCGCTACACGAAGTACCTCCCCGGCCACGCCGACGAGATCAACCTGCAGGGGCTCCTCGACCGGCTCTCCGACTTTCTCCTGCAGTCCGGCTTTGCGGGCGGCGGGGACCCGTACTGGGGCGAATTCGGCGCCGGCGACGAGGGGGAACGGTCCATCGAGGCCCTGAAGGAGGCGATCCTCCGCGCGCTCATGGAGTCGGGTGAGCTCACGCCGGAGATGGTGCGCCTGCTTCGCGGCGAGACCAGTGGCGACCCGGAGCGCGATGCGGAGATCGGGCGCGATCTCTCCCGACTCCTTGACGACATCGTGCGCCGCCTGATGGACGAGGGGTACATCACCGCCGAAGAGGCGCCCGCCGCGCCCTCCTCCTTCGAGCCGGTGCTCGGACCCCGTGGCCAGGCGCGGGAGGCGGCGCGGCACGTCGAGTTCGGCCTCACCGCCAGGGGGATCGACTTCCTCGGGTGGCGCACCCTGAGGAACCTCCTCGGCGCCCTCGGGAAATCGAGCGCCGGGGCGCACGACACGCCGCTCCTCGCCACCGGCGTCGAGGCGGAGTCGGCGAGCCGTCCCTGGGAGTACGGCGACCTGCTCAACCTCGACGTCCCCGCCACCCTCTCCCGTGCGATCGCGCGCGAGGGCCTCGGCGTCCCGCTCAACCTCGAGTACGGCGACCTCATGGTGAGCCAGGCCGAGTATCGCTCGTCGGCCGCGACGGTGCTGATGCTCGACTGCTCCCATTCGATGATCCTCTACGGCGAGGACCGCTTCACCCCCGCCAAGAAGGTGGCGCTGGCGCTCACGCACCTCATCCGGACGCAGTTTCCCGGCGACACGCTGCGCGTCGTGCTCTTCCACGATTCGGCGGAGGAGATCCCCCTGGCGGCGCTCGCGCGGGCGCAGGTGGGGCCGTATCACACGAATACGGCGGAGGGGCTCAAGCTCGCCCGGCGGATCCTCCTCGCGCAGAAGAAGGACATGCGCCAGATCATCATGATCACCGACGGGAAACCGAGCGCGCGCACCCTTCCCGATGGGCGGGTCTACGTCAATTCGATGGGACTCGACCCCGAGGTGGTGGCGGCCACGCTCCGCGAGGTGGCGGAGTGCCGCCGCAGCGGGATCATGATCAACACCTTCATGCTGGCGCGGGACCGGGCGCTGGTGGAGTTCGTGAAGCAGGTGGCCGCGATCTGCCGCGGGAAGGCCTATTTCACCAACACGATGACGCTGGGGGAGTTCATCCTGATGGACTTCATGAAGGGAAAGCGGTCGAGCCGGGGGTGAGCGCGCGGCGGGAGGACCCGCCGCGCGCCCGGTGGTTCAGTCCACGGTCCAGATGAAGTCGTCGCCCTGCTCGATCTCCTGGTCGAAATTCTCCTGCTCCGCCCCGCCGACGAAGATGACGCGGATATCGTAACAGCCCACGTCAACGTCCCACGAACGGCTTTCGCCGTCCTCGATGAACTCGTCGGCATCGAGCTGGTCCGGGCCCCACTCCGGATCGCCGCAATCGGAGAAGTTCACGATGGCGATCGTGACACCGCTGTTGTTCTCGATCGTGAGCGTCCCGCTGTCCGGACCGTCGCCGCCGCAGGCGGCCACGAGGAGCACCGCCAGAACCGCCAGCCACCCGCGAATCCGTGCCATTCTGCCTGCCGAGGTTGGGGATGCGGGAAATCTAGTGGACGGTATGCGGTGGGCGGTAGCGGTAGGCTGGTCGCGTGCACGACCCGTCTACCGCCTACCGTCTACCGTCTACTCCGCGACTCCCCCCACCACCCGCTTCGCCGTCTGCCCTGCCCGGAGCGTCCCGCCCGCATCCACGCCGTTGATGACGGCGACCTGCTCCACCGGAATCGAGGAGGGATAGCGCCGGTGGAATTCGGCCACCGTCATGGTGCTCGGGACCCGGACCAGCTCGACCTTCGCCGCCTGGACGTTGAGTGCCGCGGGATCGGTGAGCCGGTCGAAGCTCCCGATGGCCCGGCGGAAGACGTTGTCGTACGCGGAGAACCGCTCCGCCGGGGAGTAGCCGAGGAACTGGTAGGTGGAGTTGCCGTACGCGACCCAGACGCCGATCCCCCGGACCGTCCCCTGGTTGGTCTGGGCCTGGAAGTAGCCCGACACCGCCGAGTTTCCGTTGATCGAGTTGCGCGAGACGTTGCTCGACTGGATTCCCTGCTGGCCGAAGAACTGCTGCGCCGCCTGATCGGGGCTGCCCTGCCCGAGCGTCATCTGCAGGATCGCGTCCTGCTGCGGACTCATCGCCGCCACCGCCTGCTTCGTGTTCTGCGTCTGCCACCCCTCGGGGAACTGGAGCTGGAAGCGGAGGTCGGGATGGAGGAAAAGCCCGTTCCGGAAGAACCCCTCGCGCGGGTTGGGACCGTACATCATCCCGTCCACGTGGCGGAGGAATTCCTCGCGCCCCGTCTTCATGGCGCTCACGTCGCGACTCAGCGAGTCGATGCGGGCGCGCGTCGCGGTCTCGCGGTTCTCCGGGTTCGGGTGGGTGGAGAGCCACTCGGGAAGCCGGCCTCCGCTGCTTCCCCCCGTGCGCTGGAGCGTCTCGAACATCGACGCCATCTCGCGCGGGTCGTACCCTTCCCGCACCATGTACCGGAAGCCGAGCTCATCGGATTGCCGCTCCGCGTCGCGTCCGTACTTGAGGAAGAGGACGCTGAGTCCCGCGCTCGCGATGCCGCTCACGTTGGCGATCGTCGAGGAGAAGATGCTGCCGACGCCGAGACCGAGGTTGGCGAGCTGCGCCTGGCTCATCTGGCTCACCGAGTGGCGGGCGGTGATGTGTCCGATCTCGTGGCCCAGGACCGAGGCGAGCTCCGCCTCGCTGTTCATGTAGGTGAGAATGCCGCGGGTGATGAAGACCGGGCCGCCGGGAAGGGCGAAGGCGTTGACGGCGGCGTCGTCGATCACGTGGAACTGCCAGGGGATCTGCGGCCGCTCGGAGCCCGCGGCGAGCTGGTTGCCGAGCCGGGCGACGTAGGCCTGGACGCCGGCGTTGTCGTAGAGCCCGTAGGCGGCCTTCACCTGCTCCGCGTATTCCTTCCCCATCTGGATCTCCTGGCCCTCGGAGATCAGTGCGAGCTCGCTCCGTCCGGTGACCGGATTCGTGGCGCAGCCGGTGGCAAGGGCAAGGAGAAAAGCAAAGCGGATGCGGCGCGACATGGGGTCCCCCCGGGGGTTTAGGGCCTGACCGACGCTCTCTGACCCGGGAAAGATGGGGGGAACCGGGCTGGCGGGGCTGTGATGTGGGTCGCCGGGGGGGCGGGAACGGCGGGAGCGGCGGAAGCGGCGGAAGGGGGAGACGGAGATTTGAAGCGGCGAGGGTATCGGCGCTGTCACCCCGGAGCAAAGCGACGGGGGCCGAAGCGCCGGCTCCGGCCATCACAGGTAGTGCGGTGTGACAGGGCCATGCTTCGGCCCCCGTTGCTCGCTTCGCTCGATCCGGGGTGAGCCGTTCCCACCC
>DASTYH010000267.1:0-6197 GCA_035765075.1 Gemmatimonadales bacterium | reverse complement strand
TTCGACGTCGCCGTAGTGCTTTCCGAACTCCTCCCGGCTGGGGAGGGGAAGCTGGCGCGGAAGCTTTCCCCCCGCGCCGGCCCGCAGCCGGGTCTCCACCGCGTCGGGTGCCGGCGGCCGGCTGAGGACATCGCGCCAGTTGTATCCCGCCTGCCAGAGCTTGGCGTAGTTCTTCAGCAGGCCGATCCCCATGCCGAACGTCGGAAAGAGGAACCAGGGCGCATCGAGGCCCGTCGCCACGTTGATCCCGAGACAGCCGACCGACACGGCGGCCCAGCTGGCGAACTGGCCCCGCACCCGCTGGACGATCTTCGGCTCCCCCGTGTCGGGGAGTGGCGTGTCCTGGTCCCGCCGGTGCGCGGGACGCCGGGCTTCCCAGGAGGCGCGGGGCGCCATCGGGTCGCGCGGGGAGAGCGGACGGGGAGAGAGCGGCCGCGGCGCCAGTGCGTCGGGGCGGGGACGGTCGCGGAATGAGGGCCGGCCCTGCGTCCCTCCCGCCCGGGCGTTGGTGCCGGCGGCGGGAGGCCGCGCGGCCCGCCACCCGAGCCCCGTCGGCTGATAGCCGGTGACGACGCGGCTCTCGAGCGCGCGCCGGAGCGCATCGGCGGTGGGCCACCGGTTCTCCGGATCCTTTTCCAGGCAGCGAAGCACTGCGAGGGCAAGATCCTCCGGGATGTCGCTCCGGCGGGTCCGGAGGTCGGGGGCCGGCTCGGTGATCTGCTTCATGAGGATCCCGGCCACGGTGGGGGCCGTGAACGGCAGCTCGCCGAGCAGCATCTGGTAGGTGACGACACCGAGGCTGTAGAGGTCGGAGCGGCCGTCGATCTCGCGCTCGCCCGCGGCCTGCTCCGGGCTCATGAACTGGGGTGTGCCGATGGCGACGCCGACGCCGGTGAGCGTGGCGCCGGAGGTGGCGGAGAGCGCCTTGGCGATGCCGAAGTCGGTCACCATCACCCGGCCCCGGGTCCCCTCGAGGAGGATGTTGTCGGGCTTGATGTCGCGGTGGATGACGGAGACGGCGTGGGCGGCGCTCAGCGCATCCGCGGTCTCGCGCATGATCCGCCGCGCCTCTTCCACCGGAAGCCGCCCGCGCCGCTTGATCCGCGCCCCGACCGATTCCCCGTCCACGTAGCCCATGACGAAATAGACGAGCCCCTCCCCCTCGCCGACGCTGTGGATCGGGACGATGTGGGGATGGGAAAGACGCGCGGCCGTCTGCGCCTCACGCGTGAAGCGCTGGCGAATGTCCTTCTGGAAGGCGAGCTCCGGCGGGAGCACCTTGATCGCCACCCGGCGCTGCAGGCGTTCGTCCCGGGCGCGATAGACCACGCCCATGCCCCCACGGCCGATCTCGCCCTCGATCGTGTAGTCACCGCCCAGGGCCGCCGCGAGGCGGGCGGGCAGCGCCTTATCGGTCGAGTCGGTCATTCAGCGGTTCGCCTCGCGCGAAAGAAGCGATCAACAGGGGCATGATTCGGGTGCAGCCCTCAATTTGGCCGCTCGGATGCCCGGGGGCAACACGTACCGGGGTCATACGCAGGAAGCACCCGGGGGGATTCGATCCGGAGTCGACGGTGTCATATTGGCAGGGGGCGGGCTCGAACCGGCCGCCCCGGATCGCTCATGACTCTCTGCACGCCGAGTCTGCCATGGCACGGGCGATGCACTTTCATGGGCAATTCGCCGTTTGACTGCCAATTCGCCCTCCGGGGCTCAAGGAGTAGCGATGTCCGAACGCATGACACTGCCCGTCCTGCCGCTGCGCGAAGTGGTCCTTTTCCCGGGCGTGACCGCACCGATCGGCGCGGGCCGTCCCGCGACGCTCCGGGCCATCGAGGCCGCGCTGCAGCATCCCGACAAGCTGGTCTTCGCGGTTTCCCAGCGGGAAAACGTCGAGACCGTCAATCCCGAGTCGCTCTACACCATCGGCACCGTGGCGCGCATCGGCCAGCTGCAGCGCGGGCTTGCCGGGATGCAGCTCCTGCTCCACGGCGAGAAGCGCGGCATCGCGATCCACTTCGGCGAGAAGGACGGCTACCTCCAGGCCGTGGTGCGGGAAGCCGAAGAGATGGGGCCCCTCAGCGAGGACGACCCCGCCTTCGTGGCGCTGCACCGGGAGGTGCGGGCCCGCGCGGCGGAGCTCGGCCAGAAGTCGGGGCTCCCGGAGGAGGTCGTCAACCAGGTCCTCGCCGGGGTGAACGAGGCCGGCCGCTTCGCCGATCTCGTGGCGGGCTACATCGACATCACGCCCGCCCAGCGGCAGAGTCTCCTCGAGACGCTGTCGGTCGAGGAGCGGCTGCGGCGTGTCCTGGTGCATGTGCAGCGCCAGATCGGGGTCCTCGACGCGCAGGAGGACATCAAGTCGCAGGTCCAGGAGGAGCTGGGCGAGCGGCAGCGCGAGATGTTCCTCCGCGAGCAGCTCAAGCGGATCCAGTCGGAGCTGGGGGAGGACGGCGAGCGGGACGACCTCGAGGAGCTGAAGCAGAAGCTCGCCGCCCTCGACCTCCCGCCCGAGGCGCGGAAGGAAGTGGACCGCGAGATGGGCCGGCTCACGCGCATCGGCCGCGAGAGCATGGAGTCGCAGGTCATCCGGACGTTCCTCGAGAACGTCGCCGAGCTGCCGTGGAACACCCGGAGCGAGGAGCACCTCGACCTCAAGGAAGCGTCCCGCATCCTCGAGGAGGACCATTACGCGCTGAGCGACGTGAAGGACCGGGTGCTCGAGTTCCTCGCCGTGCGCCAGCTGCGCGCCCAGCAGGACGCCCGCGAGCGGGCCGCCGCGGAGGCGGAGCGCCATGCGGAGCAGAAGGAGGCCGAGATCGCGGCGGGCGCGTCGACCGACACGCCGCAGGCCACCGCGGTGGTGCCGGCGCCGAACAACCCCGCGCTCGGGAACGAGGACGACCGCACCGCCAAGGGGCCCATCCTCCTCTTCGTGGGGCCTCCGGGCGTGGGCAAGACGTCCATCGCCAAGAGCATCGCGCGGGCGATGGGGCGGAAGTACGTCCGCATCTCCCTCGGCGGCGCGCGGGACGAGGCCGACATCCGCGGCCACCGGCGCACCTACGTGGGCGCCATGCCGGGACGCATCCTCCAGGGGATGAAGCAGGCCGGCACCAGGAACCCCGTCTTCCTGCTCGACGAGGTGGACAAGCTTGGTGTGAGCTTCCAGGGCGATCCCGCGAGCGCGCTGCTCGAGGTGCTCGACCCGGCGCAGAACGACAGCTTCGTGGACCACTACCTCGGCGTGCCGTTCAACCTGAGCGAGGTGCTCTTCATCGCCACGGCCAATTTCCTCCAGAACATTCCCGGGCCGCTGCTCGACCGGATGGAGGTGGTGGATTTTGCGGGATACACCGAGCGCGAGAAGCAGCAGATCGCCCGGCAGTACCTGATCCCCCGGCAGTTCCTGGAGAATGGGGTGACGGCGGATCAGCTCGAGATCACCGACGACGCGCTGTCGGAGGTGATCACCGGCTACACCCGGGAATCGGGCGTGCGCCAGCTCGAGCGGGAGATCGGCCGCCTGGCGCGGAAGGTGGCCCGGAAGATCGCCTCCGAGGACGTCGAGCGGATGACGATCGACCGGGAGCTGGTGGACGACCTGCTCGGGCGCCCCAAGGTGCACCCCGAGAAGATGGCGCGGGCGGATCAGGTGGGCGTGGCCACGGGCATGTACTACACCCCGACCGGCGGCGACATCATGTTCGTCGAAGCCAGCTCGATGCGCGGCAAGGGCGAGCTCGTCCTCACCGGCCAGCTCGGTGACGTGATGAAGGAGTCGGCGCGGGCGGCATGGACCTACGCCCGGTCGCACGCGACGGCGCTCCGGATCCCGGATGAGATGTTCGACCGGGACCTCCACGTGCACGTGCCCGCGGGCGCGATCCCGAAGGACGGGCCGTCGGCCGGCGTCACCATGGCGTCCGCGATCGTCTCGACCCTCTCGAACCGCCCGGTGCGGAACGACATCGCCATGACCGGCGAGATCACCCTCCGGGGCCGGGTCCTCCCGATCGGCGGCGTGAAGGAGAAGGTGCTCGGCGCCGTGCGCGCGGGGATCACCCGCATCATCCTCCCCAAGGAGAATGAGGCGGACCTCGTGGACCTCCCGAAGGAGGTGCGGGAGAAGCTCGACGTCTTCCTGGTGCAGGAGCTGGGCGAAGTCCTCGCCCTCACGCTCCGCGGCGCCTCATTCCGCGAGGGCCGCCTCCTCTTCGGAGACGAGAACCCGCGGGACGTGACACCGCTGGCGGCGGGATATCATCACTAAGGTCGGAAGGTCGGAAGGTCGGAAGGGGTGCGTTGAAGCGGACCCTTTCCGACCTTCCGACTGTCCGACTGTCCGACCTCTTACTTCTTCTCCGCCATCCTCTGCAGCTCCCCCGCCGTTCCCCCGTCCTCTCCCAGCACCGCGTAGCTGACCGTGACCTGCAGCGGAACCGTGCCGCCGTCGCTCGTCTCGTAGGGATGATCGGCGAGCGCGCTCCGGAGCTTGGCCGCGATGCGGGCGGCGCCCTCGCGCCCGGCGCCGCGCAGCACCACGCCGAACGACCGGCCGCCGTGCCGGCCGCCCGGATCGCTCGCCCGTACGGTGCCGCGGACCACCGAGGCGGCATGGGCGATCACGCGGTCGCCGGTCACGTGGCCGAGTCGCCGGTTCACCTCGTCGAAGCGCTCCAGGCGGACCAGCAGAAAGCTCAGCGGATCCCCCTGCCGGCTCGAGCGCTCGACTTCGTGCTCGAGCTCCGCCGACAGCGCCGAATGGTTGAGGAGTCCGGTGAGCGGGTCGCGGCGGAGGATTTCCCGCACGCGGCGCCCCCGCTCCGCTCGCGCGAGGAGCGCGGCGGCGAGCGCCGCCGGGTCCGACATGTCGGCGATCACATCGTCCGCGCCGTC
Source organism: Gemmatimonadales bacterium (assembly GCA_035765075.1). Lineage (GTDB taxonomy): Bacteria > Gemmatimonadota > Gemmatimonadetes > Gemmatimonadales > GWC2-71-9 > CAMLLJ01. The sequence continues at coordinate 1,298 of DASTYH010000267.1, read as the reverse complement.
GCGGAGCGCGCCGACGAGATCGGTGGCCTCCCCGCCGAGCAGCACGACCGGGACACCGGCGCAGCGCGCCGTCTGTCGCATGAGCCGCGCGATCGACCGGCCGCTTCCCCCCGCCAGCTCGCTTGCGGCGACGACCAGGTCCGGGACGTCACCCTGCAGGTGGTCGAAGGCCTCGGCGGCGGTGCCGGCTCGGCGGACTTCCACCTGGCGCATGCCGAGCGCCTCGGAGAGTCGCGCGGCGCGATCGGGGTCGGGATCGGCCACGAGCATGACTTCGCGCCGGGCGGTCAAGCGGATGTAGCGCTGCGCAAAGCGCGTGACGTCGGTGACGCCCCGCTCGGCGGGGATGATCTCCTCGACCCCGGCGGCGGCCGCTTCGAGCCGGTCGAGCGGCTCGCCGCCCTCGACGATGAGCACCGCGCGGGCGGCAGGCCCGCTCGCCCGCCATGCCGCCGCCGTGGCGAGCGCCGGCTCCGCGGCATCCGCCCGGATCACCACCAGCTGCGCCCGCTCCCCGCCCACGACATCGGCCGGCCGGGCGCCGGCGGCGACGACGCGCACCGCGAACCCGGCATTGGCGATGGCCTCGCGAAGCTCCTCCGCGGCGGGCCCGGCGTCGGCGAGGAGGAGGGCGAGCCGGAGATGCGGCGATCCCGCCGTCTCCGCCCGGAGGGCGCTCTCCGCCTCGGCAAAGAGCACCGCGATGCGATCCACCGCGTCGTCGAGCCCGTCCGCCAGCTCCGGCGGCGCGCCCGCCTCGCGCGCGAGCCAGCGCTCGAGCTCGCGCGCCGCGCCGCTGATCTCGGGAAAGCCGTACGACCCGCCGGAGCCCGCGAGCCGATGAACCCGCGTCCGGAGCGAGGCGAGCGCCGCCGGGTCCCCCGCGCGGATGGCATCGACTTCGGCGCGGAGCTCGGCGATGCGCGTATCGGCTTCGGCCAGGTATTCACGGCGAAGCTGATCGAACGCCTTTTCGAAGGGCTCCATCAGCGGGCCTGGGCGAATGCGCGATGCAGGTGGCGGGCGGCGGCGACGAACGCGGGGGCCGTGCTCCAGTGCCCCGACACCGCCGCATCCCGCCGGGCCGCGATGACGGCGCTCCGGAGGTCGATCACGGCGATGAGGGGCGCGCCGGGCCAGTCCGCCTCGGCCGCCGTCGCGACGGCGGCGAAGTCGAGCGTCGCCGACCCGACGGATGCCAGCGCCAGCCGCACTCCGGCGGCGTGCGCGCGGCGGAGCGCCGGGGCGAGGAGGGGAAAGGCGTCGGCCGGCGCCACGAGCTCCACCGATTCGCCGGC
>DASTYH010000266.1:0-8910 GCA_035765075.1 Gemmatimonadales bacterium | reverse complement strand
GCCAGCACCCTCGAGCACACCTTCCCCCAGAGCTTCTTCGAGGCCGGATCGCGCAACGAGGTCCTGCAGATCGTCGTCTTTACCGTGATCTTCGCGATCGCGCTCATGAAGGTCCCGCGCGGGAAGCCCAAGGAGGTGATGCTCGGATTCTGCGAGGGCCTGGCGGAGACGATGTTCAAGTTCACCGGGATCGTGATGCTCTACGCCCCGATCGGGATCGGTGCGGCCATCGCGGTGACCGTGAGCCACAGCGGGATCGGGGTCCTGGTGAACCTCGGGAAGCTGGTGCTCACGCTGTACGGGGCGCTCGTCGTGTTCGGGCTGGTGGCGCTCCTGCCGGCGGCACTGCTCGCCCGCATCCCGCTCCGCCGGTTCTTCCTCCACGTGCGTGAACCGGCGCTCATTGCCTTCGCCACCACCTCCAGCGATGCCGCGCTCCCCAAGGCACTGGAGAACATGGAGAAGTTCGGGGTCTCCCGCCGGATCGCGGCCTTCGTCCTGCCGACCGGGTACTCCTTCAACCTCGACGGCTCGACGCTCTACCTCTCGCTCGCGGCGATCTTCGTCGCCCAGGCGGCGGGAGTGGACCTGTCGCTGGGCGAGCAGCTCCTCATGATGCTGACGCTCATGCTCACCAGCAAAGGCGTCGCCGCCGTGCCCCGGGCCTCGCTCGTGATCCTCGCGGGCACGCTCACCACCTTCGGCCTTCCACTCGAGGGGATCGCCGTGATCCTCGGCGTGGACGAGCTCATGGACATGGCGCGCACCACCGTCAACCTGGTGGGCAACTGCCTGGCGACCGCGATCATGGGACGCTGGGAAGGGGAGTTCAATCCGGCGGGACCTGACAATCCCGATCTGGCGCCGACCCCGATGGAGAGCTACGTGGCGTAGGCGCCGAGTACGGCCCGTACCCGCCCGGCGAGCTCGGCGGGTAGCAGCGCGCGATCTGCCGTCAGGAGCCCGCCGAGGAAGGCCGCCCGGCCGAGCACCGAGCTCGCGGCGAGCCCCGCGGCTCGCAGCTCACGGATCCCGGTATCGCCGCTCGACTTGCTCAGCTTCTCACCCGAGGGCTTGAGCACCAGCGGATGATGCAGGAAGCGCGGCGGGTCGGTGCGGCCGAGGAGCCGCGCGAGCCGGAGCTGCCGGCCGGTGGAGCCGATGAGGTCCTCCCCCCGGATCACCAGGTTCACGCCGTGCCGCAGGTCGTCCACCGTCACCGCGAACTGGTACGTCCAGTTGCCCAGCCGGTCCCGCACGAGGAGGTCGCCGCACTGCTCCGCGGGTGACTGCCGCTGTGCGCCGAGCCGGAGATCGTGGAAGCGCTCGCTTCCCTCCGCCATGACCACGCGCCACCCCCGCCCCGGCCCCGGCTCGAGCCCCTTCCCCCGGCAGGTTCCCGGATAGCGCATCTCCTCGTTGAACCGGTCCGGCACCTCGGCGGCGATGTCCTTTCGCGAACACTCGCAGACGTATGCGAGCCCGGCGCCGCGCAGCCGCTCGAGCGCCGTCTCGTAGTACGCGCCGCTGTCGCTCTGGCGGTAGTCGGAGGGTCCGGCATGGAAGGACGCGATGGCGGGATGATCGGGCTCGAGGCCGAGCCACTCGAGATCGTCGAGGAGGGCGGCCTCGTACGCGGGCCGGCAGCGGGTCCGGTCGTGGTCCTCGATACGGAGCAGCACGCGCCCGCCCGCGGCGCGGGCCACGCCCCAGACCCACGCGGCGTTGACCACGTGGCCCAGGTGGAGATACCCCGTGGGGCTCGGGGCAAAGCGGGTGACGGCGCCGGCGGGGACCAGGGTCTAGTGCTCCTCGAGCGCCAGGCCCCGCTCGTAGGCGGCCGTGAGGTCGTGCCGGCTCACGATGCCCACGAGCCGCGAGCGATTGCGCGTGGAGACGACGGGGAGGTATTCGACGTCGCGGCTCCCGAGGCGCGACAGGGCGGTGAGCAGGGAGTCGTCAGGGGTCACCGGCTCGATCGCGTCGCGAACCAGGTCGGAGGCAAACGCCGGCCGCTCCGACTCCGGCTTCTCCGCGATCTCGCGGATGGCCGCGCGGGACACCATGCCCACGAGATTGCCCGCGCCGGTCACCACCGGAAACTCGGTCTGCCGGCTCGCCCGGGTCTGCTCGATGATGGCGGGCATGCTCGCGTCCGCCGAGATCGTGGTGGGGGAGCGGTTGGCGCAGTCGCCCACGGTGAGGCGGGCGAGGACGACGGCGTCGGCCCCCTGGGTGAGCACCACGCCGCGCCGCGCGAGCCATTCCGTATAGATCGACTCCGGATGCAGCCGCCGCGCCACCACGTAGGCGAGCACGCTCGTGAGCATGAGCGGCATGATGAGCCCGTAGTCGCCGGTCATCTCGAAGACCATCATGATGGCGGTGAGCGGCGCGTGCGTCGCGCCCGCCACCACCCCCGCCATCCCCACGAGCCCGATGGCGTGCGGCGCCACCCGGAGCTCCGGAACGACGTAGTTGGTGAAGGCGCCGAACGCGCCGCCGAGCGTGGCCCCGATGAAGAGCGCGGGCGTGAAGACGCCTCCGGTGCGGCCCACCGCAATGGTGACGGCAGTGGCCACGAGCTTGGCGGCGGCGAGCCCCAGCAGGAACGGGGCGGTGCGCTCGGCGATGATGTTGAGGTCGAGCGACTCATGTCCCTGCCCCCAGAGGTCGGCGCGGAAGAGGAGATCGAGGCCGCCGACGATGAGCGCGCCGAGGAGGACCTGCACGAGCGGCGAGCGGATCCGGCGCACGATGTCCTGCGCGCGCCAGACGCCGCGGGAATAGATGACGGCCACGATCCCGCTCAGGAGCCCCAGCGCCACGTACAGGATCAGCTCCCATGCGCTCCGGACGCCATACTCGGCGGGGATCGCGAGCACCGGCCGGTTCCCGAAGACTGCCCGGCTCACCGTGGCCGCGAGGATGCTGGAGACGACATACGGCCCGAGCGCGGCGCCTCCCGCGGCCCCGGTGATCTTCTCGATGCCGAAGATCACCCCGGCGATCGGCGCATTGAACGCCGCGGCGAGCCCGGCGGCGGCGCCGCAGCCCGCGAGCGTCCGCACCCGCTGGGGCGATGCGCGCAGGAACCGTCCGAGCCGGGACGCGGTGCCGGCGCCGAGCACGATGACCGGCCCCTCCGCCCCCACCGAGCCGCCGGTGCCGATCAGGGTCGCGGCAGCCACCGTCTTGGCGAGCACCGGCCGGAGGGGAATGTCCCCGCCCTTCACGCTCACGCGGTACATCACGTCGGGGATGTTCTCCCCCTCGGAGCCGCGGGCCAGCTGGCGAACCAGGAACCGGCTGACCACGAGCCCCAGCGCCACGAAGGCGGGAAGCAGGACGACGTCGCTGACGAGCGTGCCCATCGCGCCCCGGAGGACGAGCGCCTGCACGACGTCGATGAGTCGGTAGAAGAGCGTGACGGCGAGCCCCACCAGAGTGCCGGTCACCGCGGCCAGCGCGAGGAGCGTCGTCTGGCGATCGGTGCCGAGGGCGGTGACCAGATCGGTGACCTGGCTCGCGACGGCGCGGAGCGGCGCCGTGGCCGCGGCGAGCGGCGAGCTCTCGCCGGGGCGCGTCACCGCGCGCGGGTGGACGGGATCATGCAGCGAAGCTAGACGGTACGGCCGATGAGGCAACCCGGGCTGCGCCGATCGACTACCTTGCCGGAATGAACCGGAACGGAGTCCCGACGATGGCGAGGGTGAGAGTCGCAGTGACGGGATTGCTCGGCGCGCTTGCCGCCGCCGGCGCCTGCTCGAATGACCGGGCTCCCTCGGAGTCCACCGGCGACGGAACGCTTCCGGCGCCGGGCCCGATTCCGGCGGTGGCGGTGTTCGTCGCCGGCGAGGAGTCTGGCAGCATCACGCTCATCGACGGCGGCGCGGACACCATCGTCGCGAGAATCCCCGTCGGCGCGCGGCCGGGCGGCATTCGCGCTACCCCGGGGGGCGACACGCTCCTCGTGGCGCTCAGCGGAGCTTCCGAGGAGGGGAGGAACGGCATCGGCATCGTGGACGTCGCGGCGCGCCGACTCGTCGGGATCCTCCCCGGAGGCTCGAGCCCCAGGGCGTTCGACCGGACCTCCGACGGCGCCAGGCTCATTGTCTCAAACGGGACGGCCGACAGCGCGTCGATCGTGGACGTGCCGGGCGGGAGCGTGGTCTATGCGACCGGCGTCGGGCGCGGAGCATCGGGCGTCGGCATCGAGCCCTCGGGCGCCAGCACCTGGATCATCGGGGAAACCGATGGCGACGTCACCGTGCTCGACACCCGGAGCGGCTGCATCCTCGGGCGGGTGCCCGTCGGCCGCGCGCCACGCGATCTCCTCTTCTCCGCCGACGGGCGGGTCGCCTATATCGCGGCGGAGGGGGACGGGAGCGTCGCCGTGGTGGATGCCCGCGCGCGCACCGTCCTGCGCACCATCATCCTTCCCGCGGGCTCCCGCCCGATGGGCCTGGCACTCTCGCCCGCCGGAGACCGGCTCTTCGTGGCCAACGGGAGCGCCGGCAGCGTGTCGGTGATCGACACGCGGACCGATTCACTCCTCGCCTCGGTCGCCGTGGGCGGCGAGCCGCGGAGCATCGGGATCTCGGCCGACGGCCGGAAGCTCTACACCGCGAACGGCGCCTCCGGCGAGGTGGTCGTGGTGGATGCCGCGGCGCTGCGCGTGATCCGGCGGATCCCGACCGGCGCCTTCTCGTCCGGCGTGGCCGTCACTGCACGATGATCGTCCCCGACATGGCGCTCCCGTGCACGATGCACTCGTACGTGTAGGTGCCCGCGGTGGTGAACTCGAAGCTGTAGGTGGAGCCGTTCCCCGTCAGCACCGGGCTGCTCTGGAAGGAGGGCGATCCGGTCGATTCCACGTTGTGGGAGATGGCGCCGGTGTTCTGCCAGGTCCACGTCACCGTCGTCCCCGCGGGTACCGTCCTGGTGGCGGGGGTGAAGGAGTTGTTGCCCACCGTCACACCGCTCCCGGGAGCGGGCGGCGCGGTTCCCGTTGCCGCGAAGGCCACCGGTGACCCGGCAAGGCCGACGACCGTGGCCGTCGCGGCCTGCGGGCCGACGGTGGCGCCGAGCGTCCAGGTCGTCGCGGCCTCGCCGGCCGCATCGGTGGCGGAGCTGAGCGGCGCGACGGTGCCCCCTCCACCCGTGACCGCCCAGGCGACGCTCACCCCGGGAACGCCGTTGCCGAACTGATCGGTGACGCGCGCCTCGATCGGATTGGGAAGCGCGGCGCCCGCCTCCGCGCTCTGCCCCGAGCCGCCGGAAGCCGCGAGCGTCGCCGCCGCGCCGGGAGTGGCGGTGGCGGTGAAGCTCACCGGCGATCCCGTCGCGCCGGCCACCGTGGCGCGGGCGCCCTGCGCTCCCGCCGTCTGCCCGAGCGTCCAGGTCGCGCTCGCGATCCCCTGCGCATCGGTCGTCGAGCTCGCCGCGCCAAGTGCCCCTCCGCCGGACACGATGCTCCATCCCACCGACACCCCCGACTCCACCGCGCCATCGCGCGTCACCACTACCGCGATGGGGTTGGCGAGCGCCGTGGCGACGGCGGCGGTCTGCCCATCCCCGCTCGCCGGGGCGCGGGCGACCACCAGGGAGCCTCCCGGCGGAGGTTCGTTCTCATTGCCGCACGCCAGTGCGGCCGCGAGGGCCAACCCTCCCAGCCCCCGCCGCAGGACTTCCGGGTTTCTACGCATCGCGCACCTCCTCCATCTGCGGTATCGTCCGAAGGGGCCGCTCGGCCGCTGTGTCGCCTTCCGCCGCTCGGGCGTCGCACATCGGGACGGCCCTTGCCCAGTTCCGGAGCCTCTCATGGCCACTTCCGCCCGTACCGACGCGGCGACTCCTCTCCGCATCGCATCGCTTCCCGGCGTCACGCTCACCGAAGGCCTGCATCCCGCCGGGACATCCCTCCCCTGGCACTCGCATGCGGGGCCCTCCATCTGCCTCGTGCTCGAGGGCGCCTTCGTGGAGTACTATCGGGGCGTGGCGCTCGACTGTCGCCCCTCGTCACTCAAGTTCACGCCCGCCGGCGAGCGGCACTGGAACCGCTTTCACCTCGCCGACGTTCGCGGCCTCCTCATCGAGATCGACCTCGCGCGGCACCGCTCGGCCGCACGCTTCGAGCAGGCGCTCTCCCGGAGCGCCCACTTCGGACCGGGGCCGGAGCTGCTGCTTGCACGGCGGCTCCATGCGGAATTCCGTTCCGCCGACAGCGCCGCACCCCTGGCCGTCGAAGGGCTGCTCCTCGAGCTGCTCGCGCTCGTGGCCCGCGGCACTCGCGGCGAGCGGCATGGCACCCCGGCCTGGGCCCGCAGGGCCTACGAGCTGCTCGAGGCGGGTTACGTCGGCACTCTCTCCCTCGGCGTGATCGCGAGCGAGGTGGGCGTGCATCCCGCCACGCTGGCGCGCGGGTTCCGCCGGGCCTACGGGTGCACCGTCGGGGAGATGCAGCGCCACCTCCGGCTCGACCTGGCCGCGCGCCAGCTCGAGCAGACCGAGCTCCCCCTCGCCGCGATCGCGCAGGAGGCCGGCTTCTACGACCAGAGCCACTTCAGCAACAGCTTCCGCCGCCATTTCGGCTTCTCTCCGCTGCGCTATCGCCGCGCGAGACGGGCCGGTGCCTGACGAGTCGCCGCCCCGCCCTGGACCGTGAGGCGGCCGCGGATCCCGGGGTGCGGACGGCAGTGGTAGTCGAACACGCCCTCCACGGCTGAGATCGAGAAGCTCTGGCCGGTGACGAGCGTGGGAGAATCCCAGCTCCCGCCGTCCGCCGTCGTCGTATGGCCCGCCGTGCCCGCCGGCTCGCAGTTCACCCAGATCACCCGGGTGCCCGGCGTCACCGTGATCTCCGCCGGCTCATACCGGAATGCCCGGATCACCACGATGGCGCTGTCGGGTCCCGCCGGCAGCTCCGCCCGCTCGCAGGTGACACTCTCCTCGATGGCCCTCGGCTCGTGCGCCGAGAAGCAGGCCGTCAGCGCGCAGGCGAGCGCGAGGCGTGGGGTGCGCCTCCCGATCATGACCGTCGCCGCACGGTGATCCTCCCGCGCATCGTCGGGTGCGGGCGGCAGTGATACTCGAGCTCTCCCTCACGGGTGAGCGTGGCACTCCACGTCCCGCCCGCGGGGATGAGCCCGGACTCGAGCGCCCCGTCGTCGGAGGTGACGGTGTGCTCCACCGGGTCGTCGTTGGTCCAGAGGACGGTCGTTCCCGGCGCCACGACGATCGACCCCGGCCGGAAGCGCAGTCCGGAGATGGCCACGCGGACGGTGTCTCCCTCGAGCACCGCGGCTTCGGCGGCCGGTGCGGGGGCCCGGCCGAAGTACCGCGCGAGCGTGACCGGGATCGTGAACTCGAACCCGAAGCGGGTGGCGCCGGGACGCGAGGCGCCCTGCAGCGAGCCCGCGGCGGCATTCGAGGCGTGCAGCGAGAGAGTGTGCGGGGACCCGGGAATCGCGAGGTGCAGTCCGGCCGACCAGGCCACGCGCTCCTCCTCCCCTGCGTCCCCGAGGAGCGCCACGCCATCTCCCGCGAGCGCGAGATATCGGGAGAGGCGGATCGCCGAGCCGGCGCCGATCGCGACATCGTACCCCTCGTCGGCGGGACGCGAGAGCAGGCGGGCGACGCCGAGCAGGCGTGCGGGGCCGGCGTGGCGGCCAATCGTGAGCTCCCCGTCGATTCCCTCGGTGGCGAGGTTGTATCCGGCCTGCGCGCCGAGGTCGAGTGGGCCTCCCCCCGCGACGGTGAGGATCGTGGCGCGCGCGAAGAACTCCCACTCGTTGGGATACCCTGCCACGAGCGACGAGTTGGTGGCGTAGACGAGACCTGCGGCGAGCCGCGCGGGAAGTCCGGCGGCGAGCGTGAAGGCCGGAAAGCCGGTGACCTTCCGTTCCGGGGCGGGGCTCCGGGAGAAGCGGTGCAGGAAGTTGAACTGCAGGACCCCGGCGCCCGGAATCCACGACCCCGAGAGGTTCGGGGGTCGCTCGAGGAGCGATTGGGGGAGACCGGCCGACGGCGTGAGCGCCGTCAGCGCGGCCGGAAGCAGCGCGGAACGGAAGAGGCGGCGGAGCATGTCCCATCATGCGCCGCCGCCCGCTCCCGGTCTTGGATCAGGGAGACAATTTGGATGCCAGTAGCGGGCCGAGCCCGGCGATCAGGCCGCCCGGCTCATCTTCCGGCAGCTTTCCGCGCACTGGCGGCACTGCTCGGCGCATTCGCGCATCATGTCGTCGCCGGCAAACCGCTCGCAGCTCTCCGCGCAGCGGAGGCACACCTCGGCGCAGACGCCGCAGGTGGATCCGTGCAGATCGGAGCCGCGGAGCATGAAGTCGGCGCTCGTGGCGCAGATCTGGGCGCAGTCCTCGAGCAGCCGGATGTGCGCCGGATCGGCGTGCTCGCCCCCCTGCTTCAGGCAGTGACTGATCGTTTCGACACAGATGGCGTGACAGCGACTGCAATGGTCGATGCACTCCGCCATCGCGCCGGTGTGCATGGAAGTCATGGTGGCCATTCTCGTACCTCCTGGCTGGTGCGACAGATTCGATTCACCCGCCATGATGGGACGAAACCGGCGCTCGACCCGTGACGCAGGCCACGGAATCGATTCCGTCCTGAGGTCGCCTATTCCCCCGGCAGGGGCCCGATCACCATGGAGCGCCCCGGCCCCATGCTTGTCTCCGTCCGGAGCCACGCGCCGCTCGCGCGATCGAACCAGCTCGTCACCGTCCGATCCATCGCATCCACCGCCACCCGCCACGCAGTCGTCGGCAGACCGCCAAAGCCGGTCACCGACTCCTCTCCGGCAACCCGGACCCCGTACCAGACGAGCCCGCCCGCCTCATGGATGTAGAACGGGATCCGGGCGGCGTATCCGGCCGCGAGCGGGAGGGAGCCGAT
>DASTYH010000265.1:0-6884 GCA_035765075.1 Gemmatimonadales bacterium | reverse complement strand
CATGGCGAGGATCACGGCGGCGCCGCCGAGGACGGTGGAAATCCACCCATGGCCTCCGCCGGCCACGATCATCGCCCCCACGATGGTGATGCCGCTGATCGCATTCGCGCCGGACATGAGGGGGGTATGGAGGGTGGTGGGTACGCGGTTGATGAGCTCGACGCCAAGAAACGTCGCGAGCGTGAAGATCACGATGCCGGCGATCAGGGTCTCGAGCATCCTACCTCCCCTCGCGCACGGCCCCGCCGTGCACGACGCACATCGGGCCGGCGATCGGATCGTCCGCCGTGAACGCGAGCGCGCCATCCTTCGCGGCGTACTCGATGAATGTCTGCACGTTTCGGCTGTACATCTGGCTCGCGTGGAACGGGAGCGTGGCGGGGAGATTGACCGGCCCCATCAGCGTGACCCCGTGGCGCACGACCGTCTCCCCGGCGACGGTGCCCTCGCAGTTGCCTCCCGACTCGGCGGCCAGGTCCACCACCACGCTCCCGGGCCGCATCGTCGCGAGCATGGCATCGGTGACGATCCGCGGCGCGGGGCGGCCGGGCACCTGGGCGGTGGTGATCACCAGGTCCATGTCCCGGATGTGCCGGGCGACCGCCTCCTCGACGCGCCGGCGCTGCTCCTCGCCGAGCTCGCGCGCGTAGCCGCCCGCGCCTTCCGCCTCCGGCGACACCGCCTCCGCCTCCACGAACGAGGCGCCGAGGCTCTGCACCTGCTCCTTCACGACCGGGCGGACGTCGAAGGCGGACACGATCGCGCCGAGCCGGCGCGCGGTCGCGATCGCCTGCAGGCCGGCGACGCCCGCTCCGATGACGAAGGCGCGCGCCGGCGGGACGGTTCCGGCGGCGGTGGTGAGCATCGGCAGGAAGCGCGGAAGGGTGGCGGCGCCGAGCAGCACCGCCTTGTAGCCCGCCACGGTGGCCTGCGAGGAGAGCACGTCCATGGACTGCGCCTTGGTGGTCCGGGGCACGAGCTCCATGGCGTAGACGTCGACGCCCCCCGTCGCGAGCGCCGCAAGGAGCGGCCCCGAGCCTGCGGGATCCATCAGCGCCACCAGCGCGCTTCCCCGGGGGAGCCGGGTCGCTTCGGCGGGGGAGGGCGCCCTGACCTTCAGCACCAGGGCGGCGTCGCGCCAGGGGTCGTCGACGAGCTCGGCGCCCGCCGCGGCGTACGCCTCGTCGGGAAATCCGGCGGCCGCACCGGCGCCGCGCTCGACCGCCACCACATGCCCGGCTTTCGAGAGGCGCGCGGCGCCGTCGGGAACGAGCGCCACCCGGCGTTCGCCCGGAGCGGATTCACGTGGCACACCAATGCGCATGGAAGCTCCCCGCGGGGAAAAGGTTCAGGAATGTACGACGGGACCGAAACCGGCGCACCCCGCATCAGCGCCGCACGATGCGCCAGATCCGGGCGTTCTGGTCGGCGGAGAGGTAGAGCGCCCCGTCCGGCGCCACCGCAACGCCGGAGGCGCGCAGCGACGTCGCGCCATCCGCACCCGTCGCGAAGGTCTCGTACGCACCGGCGGGACGGCCGTCGCGAAACGGGATGAAGACGAGCCGGAACCCCTCCTGCGGGAGCGGCGCACGATTCCACGAGCCGTGCCACGCGAGGAACGCGCCCCCCGCATAGTGCGCCCCGAACCCGCCGCCGGGATAGAACGCGAGCGCCATCGGCGCCCAATGTCCCGGAAAGGCGATGAGCGGCGTCGCCACGCTCGCGCAGCGGCCGACCGACGATCCGTCGCCGCCGTACTCGGGTGAGAGTACCATGCGGCGGTGTTCGTTGCTGTAGTGGCAGTACGGCCAGCCGTAGTCGTCGCCGCGGGCGACGCGCACGAAGATCTCGGCGGGGTTCTCCGCGTTCACCTCCGCGCTGAAACCCCAGTTCTGCGCCAGCTGGTCGCGACCGTGGACCGCCGCGTACAGGGCGTGCGTCTCCGGGTGGACCGCGAGGGCCATCGCGTTCCGGAGTCCGGTCGCAAAGCGGGCGCCGTCGGCAAAGCGCTGACCGGTCCGTCCCGCGGCGAACGTCCAGATCCCCGCGCGACGCTCGAGCTCGCTGCACGGGTCCTCTCCCGGCGAGCCCGCGACGCGATCCTCCCGCTGGCAGCTGTTCGAGCGGGAGCCGACGTTCACGTACATCACGTCGCCGTCGAACGCGATGCTCTTGGCGACGTGGCCGCCGTCGGCGGGGAGATCGGCCACGACGGTCTCGGGATCGCCCGCGGGCTCGAGCGCGCCGGGCGTGAGCCGCCAGCGGAGCACGTCGCTCGTGCGGGCGAAGTAGAGGAATCCCGCGTGAATCTTGACGTCGTTCCCGTTGCCCGAGCCGAAGCTCGCGCGCACGTCGGGGCGACCATCGCCGGTGGTGTCGCGGAACGCCAGTACCCCGCCGCCACTCCCGTCGCGGGCCGTCTTCACGGCGGCGTAGAGATCCCCGTTCGCGGCGACGGCGAGCTGACGCACGGCTCCGAGGGTGCTGCCGACGAGGGAGGCGCAGAAGCCGGCGGGGAGGACGAGCCCGCCGTTGTCTGCATCACACGCCGGGCCCGCTGCGCCCGCGGTGTGGCGCGTATCGGTGGCGGCGGGAGGCGCGGCGGTGGGGAGCGCACAGGCGCCGGCGAGGGTGAAAAGCAGGGCGAGCGTCCGCATGGAATGCCTCCTGAATGAGGCGCGCGGGAGAGGAAACGGCCGCCGGATCCGGGGCGCGCCACCCGCGCGGCGACGCGCAATTCGTCGGCGGTCCTGCGAGGTCCAGGGGGAAAATGCCCTGTTTTCAGAGGGAAAACGAGTCGCCGCCCTATTGCAACTCCGGCGGGATTTCTTACTTTGTGAGCGGCTGGTGCTGGTGGCTTGAGTCGTGCAGACCGCTCTTACCCTCTCAGGGAGAACCACGATGGCAGCCAAGAAGAAGGCGGCAAAGAAGTCGAGCAGGACGGCAAAGAAGCCCGCGCGGAAGACGGCCAAGAAGGCGGCCCGCAAGACGGCCAAGCGGTCGGGCGCCAAGCGGAAGCCGAACGCGGCGTTCATGAAGGCGATGCAGCCGAGCGCGCAGCTCGCGGAAGTGATCGGCAGCAGCGCCATGCCGCGGACCGAGGTCACCAAGAAGCTGTGGGCGTACATCAAGCGGAAGGGCCTGCAGGACAAGAAGAACCGGCGCATGATCAACGCCGACGAGAACCTCCGTCCGATCTTCCGGAAGGACCAGGTCTCGATGTTCGAGATGACCAAGCTCGTGAATCGCCACCTCAGCTAGCTCGCACTCGTGGTTCCGTGACAAGGGCGCTCCCGTCGGAGCGCCCTTCGCGTTTTCGGCGCCCGGCGCAGTGCAAATTCCTCCCCGCTCCCGGTATCTTTGCCCCCCTATGGCCGGCGAATACATCTTCACGATGCGCGACCTCCGGAAGGTCGTGCCCCCCAGCAAGGAGATCCTCAAGGGGATCTACCTCTCCTTCTACGACGGCGCGAAGATCGGCGTCCTCGGCGCGAACGGCGCCGGGAAGTCCACGCTCCTGCGCATCATGGCGGGCGTCGACACCGACTTCATCGGCGAGGCCCGCCCGCGCCCCGGTGTCCGGATCGGCTACCTCCCGCAGGAGCCGCAGCTCGATCCCGCCAAGGATGTCCGCGGCAACGTCATGGATGGGGTCCGCGAGCAGCAGAATCTCCTCGATCAGTTCAACGAGATCTCGGCGAAGTTCGCCGAGCCGATGGACGACGACGAGATGAACCGGCTCCTGGAGAAGCAGGGGACGCTGCAGGAACGGATCGACGCCCTCGGCCTCTGGGAGCTCGACCACAAGGTGGAGCTCGCCATGGACGCCCTCCGCCTGCCCCCCGGCGATGCCGCCGTGGCGCGGCTCTCCGGCGGCGAGAAACGCCGCGTGGCGCTCTGCCGGCTGCTGCTCGAGCAGCCGGACATGCTGCTGCTCGACGAGCCGACCAATCATCTCGACGCCGAGAGCGTCTGGTGGCTGGAGCAGTACCTGGCCCGGTTCCAGGGCACGGTCGTGGCGGTGACCCACGACCGCTACTTCCTCGACAACGTGGCGGGCTGGATCCTCGAGCTCGACCGTGGCTCCGGCATCCCCTGGGAGGGGAACTACTCCTCCTGGCTCGCGCAGAAGCAGCAGCGGCTCGCCCAGGAGGAGAAGCAGGCGTCGGCGCGGCAGAAGACGCTCGCCCGCGAGCTCGAGTGGGTGCGGATGGCCCCGCGCGCCCGCCACGCGAAGAACAAGGCCCGCATCACCCGGTACGAGGAGCTGCGCGAGCAGGCCGAGCAGCAGTCGGAAGGCACCGCGGAGATCCTCATCCCCGTCCCCCCGCGCCTGGGCGACGAGGTCGTGACCGCGCAGGATGTGACCAAGGGATACGGCGACCGCCTGCTCTTCGAGAAGCTCAACTTCTCGCTCCCGCGCGGCGGGATCGTCGGCGTCATCGGACCCAACGGCGCGGGCAAGACGACGCTCTTCCGCATGATCACCGGGCAGGAGTCCCCCGACTCGGGAGTCCTTCGCGTCGGCTCGACGGTGCAGATCGCCTACGTGGACCAGAGCCGTGACGCGCTCGACGGATCGAAGACGGTCTTCGAGGAGATCTCGGGCGGCGAGGACCAGCTCCAGTTCGGGCGGCGCACCGTGAACGCCCGGGCGTACGCCGCGGGCTTCAACTTCAAGGGCGCCGACCAGCAGAAGCGGGTGGAGCACCTCTCCGGGGGAGAGCGGAACCGCCTGCACCTCGCCAGGCTCCTCAAGAGCGGAGGCAACCTCCTCCTCCTCGACGAACCGACCAACGACCTCGACGTCGACACGCTGCGCGCCCTGGAGGACGCGCTCCTCGGGTTTGCCGGCTGCGCGGTGGTGATCAGCCACGATCGATGGTTCCTCGATCGCATCGCCACGCACATCCTGGCCTTCGAGGGCGACAGCGAGGTGGTCTGGTTCGAGGGGAACTACGCCGAGTACGCCGCCGATTACCACCGCCGGAAGGGCGCCTCGGTGGACCAGCCGCACCGGATCCGGTACAAGCGGCTGGTGCACTGACCCATGACGCTCGGCACCCGCATCCCGTACCTCCCGCCGCGCCTCGAAGGTCTCGCCACGCTCGCCATGAACCTCACGTGGAGCTGGCACCGCGAGGCGCGGGCGCTCTTCCGGGGAATCGACGAGGGGCTCTGGCACCAGACCCGGCACAATCCCCTCGAGTTCCTGCGGCGAGTGGATCCCGCGCGCGTGGCGGCCTGCGCCGCCGATCCCGATTACCTCACGCGCTACGACGCCGTCCTCGCGCACCTGCGCGAGGACGCATCCCGGGCGCACTGGTTCGATGCCGAGTATCCCGGACTCCGCGAGCGGCCGGTGGCGTACTTCTGCGCGGAGTTCGGCCTCCACAGCTCGGTCCCGATCTACTCCGGCGGACTCGGCGTGCTCGCCGGCGATCACTGCAAGGCCGCCTCGGATCTCGGCGTCCCGCTCGTGGGGCTCGGGCTCTTCTATCGCAAGGGGTACTTCGACCAGCAGCTCCGGCTCGACGGCTGGCAGGAGAACAGCGACGTCTCCTTCGACATCAGCGCAACGCCGCTCGAGCAGCTGCACGGCCCCGACGGCCAGCCGTGGCTCACGACGGTGGAGACCGCGGGCCGCCCCGTTCACGTCGGCGCCTGGCGCATCCGCGTGGGGATCGTGCCGGTGTACCTCCTCGACACCGATTTCGACGCCAATCACCCCGACGACCGCGGCCTCCTCGGCCAGCTCTACGCCGGCGGCCCCGACCTCCGCATCCGCCAGGAGTGGCTCCTCGGAGTGGGCGGCGTCCGCGTGCTCCGGGCGCTCGGGATCGATCCGGCGGGCTGGCACGCCAACGAGGGGCATGCGGCGTTCATGCTTATCGAGCGGCTGCGCGAGCTGATCGCCGGGGGCATGGATTACGAGGCGGCGGTGGCGGCGGTGCGCGGGTCGAGCGTCTTCACGACCCATACCCCCGTCCCCGCCGGACACGACTTCTTCTCGTTCGACGAGGTCGCCGCCTGCGCCGGCCCGGTGTGGGAGGCGATGGGAATCGATCGCGATCGGTTCATGCGGATCGGACAGCATCCCGCGGAGCACGGGATCTTCCACATGACGATCGCGGCGATCCGGCTCTCCGGCTCGGTGAACGGCGTATCGCGGCGGCACGGACAGGTGTCGCGCACCATCTGGGAGGTGCTCTGGCCGGGCCGGGAGGCGGACGCGATCCCGATCGGCCACATCACCAACGGCGTGCACCTCGAGACGTGGATGGCGGCGCCCATCGTGCGCCTGCTGGACGATCTCCTCGGCCCCGACTGGCAGCACCGGCCCGACGATCCGCGGATGTGGGACCAGGTGCTCCGGCTCGACCCCGAGCACCTCTGGAATGCGCACGTCGAGCTCAAGCAGATCCTCCTCCGGCTCATGCGGGAGCATGCGCGGTGGCGCTTCTCCAGCCGCTGGCGCGAGGCGGCGCACGTCGTCGGCGCGGGGACGCTCCTCGACCCCGAGGTCCTCACGATCGGCTTCGCCCGGCGCTTCGCGACGTACAAGCGGGCCAACCTCGTGTTCCATGACATGGATCGCCTGCGCCGGCTCCTGGTCAACCGGCAGCGCCCGGTCCAGATCGTCTTCGCGGGAAAGGCGCATCCCGCCGACGAGCCCGGCAAGGCGGTCCTGCAGGAGGTCTATCAGTTCACTCGCGACCCGTCGTTCGAGGGCCGCGTCGCCTTCCTGGAGGACTACGACATGCACGTGGCGCACCTCCTCGTGCAGGGCGTGGACCTCTGGCTCAACCTCCCGCGGGTGCCGATGGAGGCGTCGGGCACGAGCGGGATGAAGGCCTCGCTCAACGGCGTGCCGCAGCTCGGCA
>DASTYH010000264.1:0-4553 GCA_035765075.1 Gemmatimonadales bacterium | reverse complement strand
CGGCCCTTCATCTCGTCGCTCGGAAGCGATACCGCCGCGACGGTCGTTTCGGAGGTGTGCTCCGCGGCCAGCCGCTGCACGGCCATGGAGATGATCCGGCGGGCCTCGCGGTCGGCCGACTTCCGGGCCTGCTCGCGGATGTCGCGCGCCAGCGCGGCCGCCTGGCTGCGCGCCTCGTCCTCGACCCGCTGCAGGATCTCACGGCGCGCTTCGTCCGCCGTGAGGCCTGCGATCCGCTCGAGCCGCTTCTGCTGTTCCTGGGCGAGGCGCTCGACGGCGACCTCCCGGGTGCGAAGCTCCTCTTCCCGCTTCCCGCACCCCTCTTCCCGGCGGGAGAACTCCCGCTCGCGCGCGCTCAGCTCCTCGAGCTTCCGGTCGAGGGCGCGGCCGCGCTCCTCGGTACGCCGCTCGAGGCGGTCGAATTCCTCGCGGCGGCGGAGCAGCTCGCGGTCCGCTTCCTGCCGCGCCTGGAGCGCGAGCGCCTTGGCGGCGAGCGCCGCCTCCGCGCGCGCCGACTCGACCTGCCGCGTGGCGTCGTTCCGCTGGCGGTCGGCCTCCGCCTTCGCCTCGGCGAGAATGCCGGACGCCGAGCGACGCTGCCGCGCCGACCAGACGAACATGAAGACGACGGCGGCGAGCAGCCCGACGACGGCACCCGTTCCCACGGCAAGGAGCTGGGCGTCGGTCATTCGGCCGCCCGCCCGCGCTTGGCGGGGGGAAGAAGCCGGCGCACGTCACCGGCCAGGCCGGTGAGCCGCGCGGCGATGTCACGATCGCCGCGCCGCGCCTGGAAAAGCTCGTCGGTCACCGAGAGCGCGGCGAGCACCGTCGCCTTGTGACTCTCGACGCTCGGGAGCGAATCGCGCACCCGCTTGAGGGCGGCATCGAGGTACGCCGCCACCTCGCGGGTGTATTCGGGGGGAAGCTCCGACCGGACGGCGAACTCCTCGCCGCCGATGACCACGCGCACGGCGTTCTTGGCGGCGCTCATGAGGCGTCACTCCCCTGCTCGAGAAACGAGAGGCGGCCCATGAGGCCCCGGACCCGGTCCTTCGCGGTATTGACGCGCTGCCGCAACGCCACGTTTTCCTTTTCCAGCTCCACCATCCGCTGCTTCATCTTCACCAGGTCGGGCGCGGCGCCGCCGCTCACGGAGCGCAGCTCCTGGAGCTCCGCCTCCGCCTTGAGGCACCGCCGGCGCCAGGTGGCCAGCTCGTCGATCATGTGGCGCGTGAGCAGCTCGAGCTCGTCGAGCGCCTTCGCATCCGGCCGATCGTAGGTATATGCCACGGTCATTCCTCCCGCGCTTCGCCCTGGTCCCGCCGGCGGACGCCGGTCTCCCGCTCGAGGAGCAGCAGCAGGTGCGCCTCGGCGCTGTCGATCTCGGACGCCTCGAGCGTCCGGTCGGCGGCGCGGAACGTGAGGCGGAAGGTGACGCTGCGCGCCCCCGCCGGCACGTTCCCCCCTCGATATGCGTTGACGATGCGTACGGATTCTAGCACGGTGACACCCCCGCCCGACAGCACCCGGGCGATGGTCTCCGCCGCCACGCCGTCCGGCACGAGGAGCGTCACGTCCCGCTCCGACGCGGGCGTGGCCGGCCGGGGCACGAAGCGTCGGGCCGGCCGGGGACCGAGCTCCAGCTCCAGCTCGAGACCGAAGACGGGTGCGGCCCACGGGGGCGAATCGGCCTCGACCGGCCCCGCGCTTCCCACCGCCCGTCCCTCCCGGTTGCGCGCCACCCAGCCGGCGCCGTCCGGCTCGATCGTGGCGCCGGGCGACGCCACCGCCACGGCCGACTCGAAGAGTCCCTTGAGGTCCCAGAGGTCGGCATCCGGCGCCGCCCCCGTCCAGTGTCCCGGCTCGCGCGCCCCGCTCACCACAGCCGCCACCCGCTGGCTCTCGGCGGGAAGCGCGCCGTCTCCGCCGGGGGCAAAGACCGCGCCGATCTCGAAGAGGCGCACGTCCCGCTCCCGGCGCGCCCAGTTGAGCTCCACCTGGCGGGCGAGGCCGGGGAGGAGGCGGTGACGGAGCATGGAATGCTCCGCCGACACCGGATTGAGGAGCCGGATGCCGACGTCTCCGGCCGGGACCATGGGAAGCGTCATCGCTTCCAGGAGGCCCTCCGCAACCAGCCGGCGCCGCACCCGCTCGGCGGCTTCCACGAGCGGCGCGTCCGGCGCCGTGCCGACCCGGAAGCGCCGCAGCTCCACCGGGAACTCGTCGTAGCCATGACGCCGCGCCACTTCCTCGATCAGGTCGATCTCCTCGGTCAGATCGGGGCGCCAGCCGGGCACGTCCACCGCGATCCGCTGATCCTCCGGCTTGGCGACGACCGTGGCCCCGATGGCGACGAGGTGCCGCTCGATCGTGTGGAGCGGGAGCTCGACGCCGAGCACCTGCGCGAGTCGCGGGAGGCGGAGGAAGATCCGCGGGGGATGCGTCACCCGGGGCCACAGGTCCACCGGCGCCTCGGCGAGCGTGCCGCCGGCCAGCGTCAGCACCAGCTCGATGCAGCGGCGAAACGGCTCGCCCGCGTTCCAGAGATCGACGCCCCGTTCGAAGCGATAGCTCGCGTCGGTGCTGAGGCCGAGTGCGGTGCGCGTCTTCCGGAGGCGCGACGGCTCGAACCAGGCGCACTCGAGGAAGACGTCGGTGGTGCCGTCGTGAACCTCGGTTCCCGCGCCTCCCATGACACCGCCGATACCGATCGCGCCGGCCTCATCGGCGATTACCGTCATCTCCGGCGTCACCGTCCGTTCGACACCGTCGAGGGTGGTGACCCGCTCGCCCTTCCGGCCGCGCCGCGCGATGACCGCGGGCCCGTGGAGCCGCGCCACGTCATAGGCGTGCATGGGCTGGGCGAACTCGAGCATCACGTAGTTCGTCGCATCCACCACGTTGTTGATGGCGCGGACGCCGGCGGCCTCGAGCCGGCGAATGAGCCATTCGGGCGAGCGGGCGATGCGGACGTCCCGGATGACGACCCCGTGGAAGCGCGCACACCCCTCGGCGTCCTCGATGCCGACGCGGACGCCGCCCGTCAGCGCCGAGGTGCCGGCGCCCGACTCGGCCGCGCGGACGCTTGGCGGCACGTCCACGTCCACTGCCCCGGGGATCACGGGGAGCCGGAACGGAACGTCGTACGAGGCCGCCAGCTCGCGCGCGATCCCCTTGTGGCCCAGGAGGTCCGGACGATTCGGCGTGACGTCCACGATCAGCCGGTCGTCGCCGAGCGACAGCGCCTCCAGGAGGGGCGTTCCCGGGGCGGCGTCGGTTTCGAGCTCCCAGATCCCGTCGCCCTCCGGCTCGAAGCCGAGCTCCTCGAGGGAGCAGAGCATCCCCTCGGAGACCTCGCCCCGGATCTTCCGCCGCTCGAGCGTGAGCGCGGGCTTCCGCGGCGGGCGGCCGGGGATCGTGGCGCCGACCGGCGCAAAGGGATACCGGCGTCCCGCCGTCACGTTGGCCGCGCCGCAGACGACGTTGAGCCGCGCCGGCGAGCCGTCATTGACGGTGCAGACGCGGAGCCGATCGGCGTTCGGGTGGGGGCGGACGTCCTCGACCAGGGCCACCCGGATCGCCTCGAGGCCGGCGTGCAGCGGTTCGATCGCGTCCACCGGCGCGCCGAGCATCGCGAGCCGCTGGGCGACGTCGCGCGCCTCGAGCGGGCGGCGAAGAAATGATTCGAGCCAGCGACGGGAAACGTTCATGCGGGGCCGAGAGCCGGTGCGTGGTGGATCATGACCTCAGGTCCGAGAGGAAGCGCATGTCCCCCTCGTAGAGATGCCGAATGTCGGTGATGCCGTAGCGGAGCATTGCGATCCGCGCGGGGCCCATCCCGAAGGCAAAGCCGGTGTAACGCTCGGCGTCCACGCCACAGTTCACCAGCACTGCGGGGTGGACCATGCCGCAGCCGAGAATCTCCATCCATCCCGTGCCCTTGCAGGCGGGGCACCCGGTGCCGTGGCAGAGCTGGCATTCGACGTCCATCTCCGCCGACGGTTCCGTGAACGGGAAGTAGGACGGGCGGAACCGGGTCCTCGTGGTCTCGCCGAAGAAGCGGCGGGCGAAGTGCACCAGCGTGGCCTTGAGGTCCACGAACGAGATGCCCTCGTCCACCGCCAGCCCCTCGATCTGGTGGAAGGCCGGCGCGTGGGACGGGTCGAAGGGGTCCTTCCGGTACGAGAGCCCGGGCATGATGGCACGGACGGGCGGCGGCCAGGCCATGAGCTCGCGCACCTGCACCGGCGAGGTGTGCGTGCGCAGGAGCTGGCGGCCACCCTGCGGTCCCGGCACCGGCTCGGCGTCGAGGTACAGGGTGTCGTGCATGTCCATCGCGGGATGATCGGCCGGGAAGTTGAGCGCGTGGAAGTTGAACCACTCCGTCTCGACCTCGGGCCCGACGGCGACGACGAAGCCGAGCCCCCGGAAGATCTCGCTGATCTCGTGGATCACCGCCGTGACCGGATGGATCCCGCCGATCCAGCGGCGACGGGCGGGCATGGTGCGGTCCACCCCGGCCGCCTCACGCCGCTTCGCCTCCTCGGCGAGCA
>DASTYH010000263.1:0-4132 GCA_035765075.1 Gemmatimonadales bacterium | reverse complement strand
ATCTCGCTCGCCTCCACGAGCAGCCGGCGACCGCATCCGCGGCGTGCGTATGCCGGATGAACGAAGAAGGCGCGGATCCTGGCGGGCTCGCGCGCAGGATCGAGGGGCGCGTCGTTCCTGCCGCGCGTCCGGTCCCCGCCGTAGAGGGTACGGCGGCGGCTCCAGCCACCTGCCGCCGCGAGCCCCGCCCCCGATTCGATCACGTAATAGGTCCCGTCGGCGATCAGCCGGGTATCGGTGCTCCTCCGCTTTCCTCCCGGGCCCCGGCGCCGTAGACTGCGAGCAGGCGACTTCCCCCGTCCCTCGCCGGGAGCCGAAATGCCCCACACCGAGAAGCATCGCAGTCACCGCATCGGCTGGCTCCGTGCCGCCGTGCTCGGCGCCAATGACGGCCTGATCTCGACGTCGAGCCTCGTGGTCGGCGTCGCATCGGCGGGCACGGGGCGCGCCGCCGTGCTCATCGCCGGCGTGGCGGGGCTCGCCGCCGGGGCCATGTCCATGGCCGCGGGGGAATACGTCTCGGTGAGCTCGCAGGCCGATACCGAGAAGGCGGACCTGGCGCTCGAGGAGCGGGCTCTCGTCGAGGACCTCCCGGGAGAGCACGCGGAGCTCACCGAAATCTACGTGTCGCGGGGGCTCACCGCCGAGCTCGCCGGCGAGGTGGCGACCCAGCTGATGGCGCATGACGCCCTCGGCGCCCACGCCCGCGACGAGCTCGGCTTCTCGCACATCATGAGCGCCCGCCCGATCCAGGCGGCGCTCGCCTCCGCCGCGACCTTTGCCGTGGGCGCGGCGCTGCCGGTGCTGATCGCGGCCTTCGTCCCGATGAGGTTCATGTCCCCGACCGTGATCGCGACATCGCTCGTGCTCCTCGCGATCCTCGGCGGGCTCGCCGCGCACGCCGGCGGCGCGCCAAGATGGCCGGGCGCGCTCCGCGTCACCTTCTGGGGCGCCCTCGCCATGGCCATCACGGCGGGGGTCGGCGCGCTGTTCGGGACCAGGGTCTGACTTCCCTGTCCTACGTCCCGCGAGGCCACCCGCCACCCGCGGCAGGCGCAACTTCATTCCGATGTCGCATCCTCCACACCGACGACGTTGTCGTCGCCGTTCCGGTCGATCAGCCTGCGCCTGGGATCGATGCCGGCACGAGACGGCTCCCGCGGGACGGAGATGCGAATCGTCTGCTCGCCGCTCCGGATGCGGTGCCGCCGGAGATAGAGCGGCTCGCCGGGGGCTCTTCCATCGCCGGCCGCAAAGACACCGATCTCCACGGCTTCGTCCAGCGGGACCTCGGACTCCCGGCCGTCCTCGTCGGCCCTGAGCTTCTTCGCCACCACGTCCAGCGTCACCACGAACTCGCCGGTGCCGGTCGCCTCGGCAACCGCCCGCCTGGTCGACACCTCCCACAGCGTCACTGTCTCGAAGAGGTCGGTGAGCAGGGGGCGCAGCGAGTCGGGAGTGACGGCCCGCAGCTCGGCGTAGAGGTCGCGCGACGTGGGGTACGGCGGCCCGCGGCCGCGGAACCTCTCGAAATAGCGGCGCAGCGCGCCGTTCACCGCGGCCTCCCCGATGCGCTCGCGCAGCGTGTACAGCGCGATCGCACCGCGGCGATAGGCGATGTACGGCTGGTCCTCGACGTCGAGCACCGGCACCTCGCGGGACTGGGTCGCCCGCCCACGGAAATAGCGTTCCATCTGGAAGGCGTAGACGCGGCGGGCGGCCTCGGGGCCGTACGTCTTCTCCGTCACCATCATGGCGCTGTAGTTGGCAAGCGACTCGGAGAGGAAGCCTGCCCCGCGCACCGCCCCGCCCCGCACGATCCCGCCCCACCAGGTGTGGGCAACCTCGTGTGCCGTCCCGTAGAACGGCTGGTCCACCTCGCCCTCCTTCACGCGGCTGAAGAAGACGTCCTCCGTGAAGCTGATCGTGAGCGGGTGCGCGGCACCGAATCCCTCGTAGCGGGGGATCTCGACGATCCGAAGCTCGCTGTACGGATAGGAGCCGAACTGCTCCGTGAAGTAGTCGAGCGATGCCTTCATGCCCGCGAGCATGCGACCCAGATTGTCCGCATGGCCCGGGTGGTGGAAGATCCGCAGGGCGACAGGCCGCCCGGGGACGCCGGTCCAGCGGTCTTCGAGCACGGCGTACTTCGCGGAGAACAGGGACCCCCCGAACGCGATCGGCTCCTCGGTGACATAGTGGAAGTACCGCCGGCCGTTCTCGACCCAGCTCCGGCGCAGCACCCCCGGCGTGACCGCGATCTGATCCGCGGCCGTCCCGATGACGGCGTCCACGTGCACGAGGTCGGCATCCCTCGCCCCCCAGCGATGGCGCCTCGCCAGGGTGTCTGCCGGCCCCCGCGCCGGCGGGCGCGGCGCAAGCCCGAAACGCTTGCGTGTTTCGTCGTCCGACAGCTCGATCATCGGCTGATAGCCGATGGCCGGCATGCGCGCGCGATTCAGACTGGTGCCGTTGCCCACCACGTCGGTCTGGAACCCGCTGTTGGGGAAGCCGCGCTGATGGACCGCCACGTCGAATGCCAGCTCGATCGCGGCACCCGGCTCGAGGGGCCGGCCAAGGGCGTAGATCCGATAGCCGACCTCTTCGTCCACGAGCACGGCCTCGGCCGGCTGGTCGAGGGACAGCGAGCGCGCCTCGACCTCGGGATCGAGATACACATGCACGGAGTCGATCGCGTCGTCGGACCGGTTCACCAGTCGATAGGAGCCCCGCAATTCGGCGCTCGGCACTTCGGGATGGAGCTCGACGCGCAGTCTCACGTCGACGATTGTCGGCTGGGCGAGACTCGCGTAGCGGCCGTAGCGCTTCTCGTATTCCGCCTGCCTCCGGCCGAGCGCGGTGGCCGGGACATATTCGTTCAGCACGTTCGTATTGTAGAACACGAATCCGCCGAGCCCGAGGATCAGCGCGGCCGCGAGCCCCGCCGCGCGCGCAACGGGGCCGCTGAAGCGCGCGAACGCCAGGCGGATCCGGCGCCGCAGCGTCGTCTCGGGTCCGCGTACCTGGAAGAGCACACCCGCCGCCAGCAGGAGCAGGGCCCACGCCGCCCAGTACAGCTTGAACCAGGCGAACGCCCCGGGATACGGCCCGAAGCCGTTCATGTCGGAGTACATCCAGCCGGGATCGGTCCCGTAGAGCAGGAGGTGGTGCCGCACGAGCCGCACCGCCTGCAGGATGGCCGGCGATGCGAACGCCACCACGACCAGCAGGTGGCCCACGTACTTGTGGTTCACGAGCACATGGATCGTCATGGCGAGGGCGGCCAGGAGCAGGTAATCGACCAGCCTCATGCCGAACACGACGCGGAGATAGAGCCCGGGCTCGAAGTTGTAATAGCCCTGGAGCGCCTGGATCAGCAGCCCGCCGACCACGGTCGCGGCCAGGAACATCACGAGCATGACTGCGAGCGCCAGATAGCGGCCCATCAGCACCGCGTGCCCGGAAACAGGGGCCGCGTCGGCGATCTGGCTGGTCCCGACGGCGCGCTCCCTCCATACCAGCTCACCCGCGTACAGCGCGATGAGGACGTAGATGATCGGGGTATTCCGGGCCGACAGGGCGGCTTCGACCACGAGGAGCGTCACCGGCCACGTGGAGGTGTCGAAAACGGTGTCGCCCACGTTCCATCCCCACAGCATCGTGAGGCCGGCGCAGGCGAGCAGGACCACGCCCCACCAGCGGCTCGCGGCCACCTCGCCAAGCGCATTCCGCGCAACCGCGAGCGTCTGTCGTGCCGTGGTCCGAAGGCCGAACACCCCGGCCACGCGCGGGACACTCACCGGCCAGGTGCGCTCATCCGGGGCCACGACGACGGCTCGCGCCTTCCCCCGGCGCCCGCCGCCGTCGGCGTGCGCGAACCGGAAGCGCCGGTACAGGAGCCCGAGCACGGCCGCGGCTACGCCCAGCCAGAGCGCTCGATTCCATGCGAGCGCCGCGGGAAGGCCGACCAGCCGGCTGTTCCGCTCGGCCTCGGTCCAGAGCTGTGTCACTTCCATGAGCGTCGCGGCCCCGAGCGGGTCCACCAGCGCCACGAGCGCGGGACTCTCGATCTGCCCCACGTAGTTCAGCACGACGACGAATCCGATGAACAGCCCGATGGCCGCCAGGTAGA
>DASTYH010000262.1:0-4062 GCA_035765075.1 Gemmatimonadales bacterium | reverse complement strand
ATCGGGGTAGCAAGAAAACGCACCGGCCCTCACCTTGGCAAGGACACGAATTGTAAGAAGTTGTCTGGTGGGTACTTACCAGCCGGCGTATTGCCGCGCCAGGCGCACGACCTGCGCCGCCGCGGCGGCGGGGGGCGCCTTGTCGTTGCCGACCTCCGCGTCGGCGCGCAGATAGAACGGCTCGCGTTCCCGGAGGAGCGTGCGCATCCGCTCGAGGAGACTTCCCCCGGCGAGCAGCGGCCGGACCTCCCCGCCGGAAATGCGGGCTGCCGCGACGGTGGGCGGGACCTTCACATAGATAAGGAAAGCGGCAGGGCGCACCGACTCGAGTGCGCCCGGCTGGGCCGCCCAGCCGCCACCCGGCACCACGACACCGGGGGGTGCAGCGAGGGCGGCGGCCACGGCCTCCTGCTCCAGCTCGCGAAACCGGGCCTCTCCCTGCTCGCCGAAGATCCGCTCCATCGGCATCTGCATGCGCCGGACGAGGAGCGCGTCGATATCGGTGCAGGGCGCGCCGAGGAGCTCCGCCGCGGCGGCGCCGAGCACCGACTTGCCCGATCCGGGGAGGCCGACGAGGACGAGGTGGCGCATCACTCCGATTCCCCGGCTCCCTCGCGCTCGCGCCGCCACCGCTCGCCGGCCGCGACCAGATACGCGTTCACATTGCGCCGCATCTCGCCGAGCGAATCGCCGCCGAACTTCTCCAGCATCGCGTCGGCCAGGACGAGCGCCGTCATCGCCTCCGCGATCACGCCCATGGCGGGCACGGCGGTGACGTCGGAGCGCTCGCTCTGCGCCGCCGCCGGGGCACCGGTCCGGAGGTCCACGGTGGGGAGCGGGGTCATCAGCGTGGCGATCGGCTTCATGGCGACACGCAGCACGAGCGGCTCACCGGTCGTCATTCCCCCCTCGAGTCCTCCCGCATTGTTCGAGCGCCGGCGGAAGGCGGTGCGCACATCGGAGGGATCGGCGCCGGGGTCGATCGGATCGTGCACCGCGGAGCCCGGGCGGGCGGCGCCCTCGAAGCCGATCCCGATCTCGACTCCCTTCACCGCGGGAATCGACATCAGGGCGGCGGCAAGCCGCCCGTCGAGCTTCCGGTCCCAGCTCACGTGACTCCCGAGCCCGGGAACCAGATTGCGGGCGACCACTTCCACGACGCCGCCGAGGGTGTCCCCGGCTGCCTTGGCGGCATCGATCCGCGCCACCATCGTCGCGGCCGCCGAGGCATCGAGGCAGCGGACCTCGGAGCGGTCCGCCGCCTCGTTGAGGGGAGTCGGGAGCGGATCGGGGCATCGGGCCACGACCCCGCCGAGAGCCGCGACGTGGCTCCCGATCTCGACGTCGAACTCCTCCAGGAGCCTCCGGGCCAGGGCCCCCGCCGCCACGCGGGCGGCCGTTTCGCGAGCGCTCGCGCGCTCGAGGATGTCCCGCGCGTCGAGGCGGTCGTACTTGAGCACCCCGGCGAGGTCGGCGTGCCCGGGGCGCGGCCGTGCCACCCGGCGCCGGCGATGCTGCGGCGTGCCGGCAACGGCGTCGCCACCCGGAGGGGCCGGCTCGGGGGCCGCCCCCTCCGGCGCCATCACGTCTGCCCAATTGGCCCAGTCGCGGTTGGGGATGAGCATCGCCACCGGCGAGCCGAGCGTCTCGCCGGCCCGGACCCCGGAGATCCACTCGATCCGGTCCTGCTCGATCTTCATCCGCGCTCCGCGCCCGTACCCCTGCATCCGCCGCACGAGCTCCCGATCCACCTGCTCCGCGGCGACCGGCAGGCCGGCGGGGAGCCCCTCGACCAGGGCGACGAGCCCGCGGCCGTGGGACTCCCCGGCGGTGGCGAATCGGAGACGCATCGACCCCTCCTCGATAAAAGCAGACGAGCCCGGACTGGCCGGGCTCGTGCGCTTCGGAGACTCAGGCGTTCACGGCGTCGTGACGCCGTCATCCACGATCCGCGGCGTGACCAAGATAATCAGGTCGCGGCGGCTCTCGTCATCCGAGCTGTAGCTGAACATCTTGCCGATCACCGGGAGGCCCGAGAGCAGCGGGATGCCGCTCCGGCTCCGGGTCACGGTGGTGACCGTGAGGCCGCCGATCACGCTCGTCTCGCCGTCGTTCACGAGGAGCTGGTTCGTGGCCTGCTGCTTCTGGATGGTGAAGCCGAGGTCGGCGGCGGCCAGCGTCTGGACGCTCGAGCGCTCGGTCTTGAGCTGCATCAGGATCTGGCGGTTGTTCGTGACGTGCGGCGTCACGGTCAGCCGGATACCGGTCTCCTTGAACTGGACTGTGGAGCGCGCGGTCCCGGTGCCGGCGCCCGACTGGGCGCTCGCATCCACCACCCGGAGCGGGATCTCGTCACCGACGAGGATGTCCGCCTGCTGGTTGTCCAGGGTGGTGATGAGCGGCTCGGCCTGCACATCGGAGAGCTCCACCCGCTCGAGCGCGCTCAGGAAGCTCGTGAGCGAGAACCCGCCGATCGCCGTCGAGAAGACGAGATCGATGGCCGAGCCGGTGATGCTCGCGTCCGCGTTGGCGATGCCGGAGAGCGAGTTGCCGCCGAGGTCGATGATGTTCTCGTTGGCGTCGTACGAATCGCCCGACGGATCGT
The DNA here is from genome assembly GCA_035765075.1 of Gemmatimonadales bacterium. GTDB lineage: Bacteria > Gemmatimonadota > Gemmatimonadetes > Gemmatimonadales > GWC2-71-9 > CAMLLJ01. The sequence continues at coordinate 1,457 of DASTYH010000262.1, read as the reverse complement.
TGCGCTGGATCAGCTTGTTGAAGAACTGCGTCCGGCTGCCCAGATCGTACTTGAGCCCGAGCTGCTCGAGGTTCCGGCGGTCGACGAAGATGATCTTGGCCTGAATGGAGACCTGCGGCGTGCGGAGGTCCATCCCGGTCACGAAGTCGACCACATTCTGGATGCGGCTGCGCGTGTCGGTGATGACGAGCGCGTTGGAGCTCGACGTGGCGACGACGCGGCCGCGGTTCTTGGTCACGACGCTCTCGACCGTCTTGACGAGCGAGTCGGCCTGCTTGTAGTTGAGGCGCACCACGCGGGTCTCGAGCGGCTCGAGCGAGTCGAGCGCGGCGAGCGTCGCGGGGGCGTCCACACGGATGATCCCGCCCTGCATCTCCTGGGCGGTGAGGCCCTGCGCCGCCAGGATCGCGGCAAAGGCCTCCGGCCACGGCTGGTTCCGGATCTCGGCCGTGACCTCACCCTTGATGTCCTTGCCGAGGATGATGTTGCGCCCGCTGAAGGCGGCAAAGCCGGTGACGACGTCGGCGATGCTCGCGCGGTCCCAGCTCACCGTGATCCGTGGCTCGTCGCGCGAGAGCGTGGAGCCGGAGACGGGGGCCTGGATCGCGGCCCGCACCGGGATGGCCTGGACCGCGTCGGCGACGACCGCGGGCTCGACCGCCGGCGCCGGCGCCGGCTCGACGGCGAGGGCCGGAGCGGCCGGCACCGCGGAGCTCCAGCCGAGGAAGGTACGCTCGCTCCCGAAGGAGACGCGGACGGCGCCGTCCTCGCGGGTCACCGAGTAGTCCTTGAGGGCGTCGAAGTCCACGACCACGCGGACCACGTCGCTCTGGTACTGGCTGGTGCGAACGTTCTGGACGCCGCCGCGCACGACCCCGTCATAGTTGACGGAGCCGGCGGTGAGCCGCGCGCCGGAGAGGTCGAGCACGAGGCGATCGGGATTGCGGAGGACGAAGTCCTTCACCTCCACCGTCCCGCTCACCGCCACCACCAGTTCGGCCCGGCCCGGCGCCGGCACGACGCTGACGCCGGTCACTTCACCGCTCTGCTGCTGCAGGGCGGCGCGGGCCGGCACCGCGGTCACGAGGACCCCGGCGGCCGCGATCATCGAACGAATCAGCGCCTTCATGGCGTCATGTCCTCCTGCTTGCGCAGCGAGAGAGTTTCCTGCCGCTCGTAGCCGAAATCCTCGATCCGGAAGGTCACGTCCCTGGCGGCGATCTGCACCACCTGCATCCGGCCGAGCTGGTCACCCACGTGGAGCTTGTACCGCTTCCCTGAGTCCTTCTCCCGGAGCACGGCCACGCTGTTGTCGGCGGCCGCGACGTCGAGGTAGACGCGACGTTCGACGCACTGCGCTACGTGGGCGTGACCCCGTACACCTTCCTCGGCGCGAGCTACGCGGTGCACGTCATCGTTCCCTTTGCCCACGTGAAGATGGACCTGGGCGGGTCGGA
>DASTYH010000261.1:0-5601 GCA_035765075.1 Gemmatimonadales bacterium | reverse complement strand
GCGTCCTGGTCGTGGCCGCGGGGAGCGGCCAGCGGGTGGGAGGCGGGGTGCTCAAGCAGTACCGCGAGATTGCCGGCGTGCCGATGCTGCTGCGGGCGCTCCGCCCCTTCGTCTCCCATCCCGACGTGAAGCACGTGGTGGTCGCCCTGCCGGCGATGCATGCCGCCGCTCCCCCCGAGTGGCTCGCCTCGCTCACCGGGGAATCGCTGACGTGCGTGGCGGGCGGTGTCGAACGGCACTCGTCGGTGGGCCGCGCGCTCGCGGCCCTCGATCCGGCCTGCACCACGGTCCTCGTGCACGACGCGGCCCGGCCCTTCGTCGAGCGGAGCACGATCGATGCGGTGCTCGCGGCGGTGCGCGGTGGCGAGGCGGCGGTGGCCGCCGTGCCGCTGAGCGATACGCTGAAGGAAGTGGGACCGGACCGGCTGGTGCGGCGCACGGTGCCCCGGGAGGGGCTCTGGCGCGCGCAGACGCCCCAGGGATTCCCCCGTGAGCTGCTCGAGCGTGCCCATGCCGCGGAACCTGCCGCCGATGCGACCGACGACGCCTTCCTGATCGAGCGGATGGGACTTCCGGTCCGCGTGGTTCCCGACTCGCCCGGCAACTTCAAGGTCACCACCGCCGAGGACCTCGCGCTCGCCGAGGCGTGGGCGGTGGCCCGCCGGCGATGATCCTCCCGTTCCGCACCGCCGCCGAGATCGACGCGGCCTGCGCTCCGGTGGCGGAGCAGCTCCGCTCGGAGCGTCTGCTCGCTTATCCCACCGAAACCGTCTACGGACTCGGGTCGGCCCCCACCGTCCCGGCGCTCGAGGCCCTGGCGGCGCTCAAGGGTCGCCCCCCGAAAAAGCCGTTCCTGCTGCTGGTCTCGGGGCGCGCCATGGCGGAGGAGTGGGGACTCGTCTTTACCGCGGCGGCACGCGCGCTCTCCGAGGCCTTCTGGCCCGGCCCCCTCACCCTCGTGCTGCGCGGCGGCGAAGGCCGACTCCCCGACCAGCTGCGCGGGGCCGAAGGCGGCATTGCGGTCCGCTTCACCTCGCATCAGGGCATCGCGCGGCTGATCGAGCGCATCGGCCTCCCGATCACCTCCACCTCGGCCAATCGTCCCGGCGGCGCCACTGCACCGGGCGTGGCCGGTCTCGTCGAGCTCTTCCGCGAGGCGATCGACTCGGGGATGCTGCTCGTGCTGGACGGGGGCGTCCTCGGCAACGTCCCCCCATCCACGATCGTCGACTGTACGACGAACGTGCCCGTCATGGTGCGCGAGGGAGCGATTCCGCGCGCCGAGCTGCGCCGCCACGCGGGCCGGCTCTCGCCATGAGGAGCCTGCCGCGATGAACGTCCTCTTCGTCTGCACCGGGAATACCTGCCGGAGCCCCATGGCGGAGGCACTGCTCCGCCGGGCGCTGGCGGAGCGGGGAATCGAGGGCGTCGTGGTGGGCTCGGCCGGGACCGGTGCCTGGGACGGCGCACCGGTATCGGAGGGGGCCTATCTCGTTGCGCTGGAGAACGGGCTCGATCTCTCGGGGCATCGGGCGCGCCTGCTCACCCGCGACCTCGCCCGCTCGGCCGACCTGATCCTCACGATGTCGGCGCAGCATCGGAGCCGGGTCGAGGCGCTGGGCGGGGGCGACCGGGTGCACACCCTCGTCGAGTACGCCGGCTCGCCGAAGGACGGCGACATCTCCGATCCGTTCGGGGCGGACCTCGACGCCTACCGCGTGACCTACCGCCAGCTCCAGGAGCTCATCGAAGGCGCGGTGACGCGCATGACCGCCGGCCGCTGATGTACGGGGACCGCGTTCGCGTCTTCGCGATCCTCGGCGATCCGGTCCAGCACTCGCTTTCCCCGGCGATGCACAACGCCGCGTTTCGCGCGCTCGGTCTCTCGGCCGTCTACGTCCCGATCCGCTGCAGCTCGCGCGACCTCCCCGGTCTCCTCGGGGGGCTCGCGCGCGCGGGCGGGGGCGGCAACGTCACCATTCCCCACAAGGAGCTGGCGGCTCGCCTCGTCCAGGACGTGAGCGAGACCGCGCGCGAGGTTGGCGCCTGCAACACCTTCTGGCGGCACGCCGAACGGGTCCGGGGCGACAACACCGACGTGGAAGGCGTCGTCACCGCACTCGGCGACATCGGCGCGAGCGGCGGTCGCTGGCTCGTGGCGGGGACGGGGGGCGGCGCGCGCGCGGTGGTCGTCGCAGCCCGGCGCCTGGGCGCCTCCGTTGCCATCCGCTCGCGGGATCCGGCTCGCGCGGAGGAATTCGGCGCCTGGGCCGTCCAGCGCGGAGTGTCGCTCACCGACGCGCACGCCTGCACCGTCCTCATCAATGCCACGCCACTCGGGCTCCGGCGGGGCGATCCCCCTCCCATCTCCGACGACGCCGCGCCCCGGGCCGAGGCGGCGCTCGATCTCGTGTACGCCCGGGGCGAAACGCCGTGGGTGCATGCGTGCCGCGCGCGCGGGCTCCGCGCCGCGGACGGACGGGGACTCCTCGTGGCACAGGGAGCCGCGGCGTTCCGGCGCTGGTACGCGGAGATCGCGCCGCCGGTCGAGGTGATGCGCGCGGCGGTCGATGCCGCGCTTCGCTGAGCTCCGCCCGCTCCTCGCACAGGTCGAGCGGTTCCTCCTGCCGGCGGAGTGCCTCGCCTGCCACGAGGCGGTGCCCGCGGCCGACGGCGACGCGCTCATCTGCGGCGTCTGCCGCTCCCGCTGGCTCCCTCTGGTCCCTCCCTGGTGCGAGCGGTGTGGCGGACCGGCGTCGGCTAACGCGCCGTGTGCGGCGTGCGCGGTCTGGCCGGCGGCGATCACCCGGGTCCGAAGTGCCGTCTGGCTCGACGATGCTGCCCGCCGCGCGGTCCATTTCCTCAAGTACGACGGCTGGTGGCGGGCGGCGGAGCCGATGGCACTCGCCATGCGCCGGCTCGAGCCATTGACCGGGCGACTATCGTTGATACCGATTCCGCTCGGGTCGCGGCGGCTTCGGCGACGGGGTTACAATCAGAGCGAGCGCATCGCCGCGGCGCTCGGACCGCTGGTGGGCGCCCCGGTGCGGGAGGTGCTGCGGCGCACGCGCGAGACGCCCTCGCAGACGGCGCTCACCCCGGAGGGCCGGGCCGCCAACGTTGCCGGCGCCTTCGCGGCGGCAGACCGCATCCGGGGCCGCGTCGTGCTGGTGGATGATGTCTTCACCACCGGCGCGACACTCCTTGCCGCCGCGCAGGCGCTCGCCGACGCCGGAGCGGAGCAGGTGGACGCTGTGACCTTTGCCCGCGCGCGCAACGCGGTGGGCCAGGATTGACGACACTTCTCGATCGGGAGCTGGGAATGGGCATTCGCGTGGGTATCAACGGCTTCGGCCGGATCGGTCGCAACGTCGTGCGGGCGGCCAAGGCGCTCGGCACGAACGACATCGACTTCGTCGCGGTCAACGACCTCACCGACACGAAGACCCTCGCGCACCTGCTCAAGTACGACTCGGTCCACGGCCGCTTCGACGGGTCGGTCGAGGGGAAGGAAGGGGCCATCGTGGTGGATGGCGACGAGATGAAGGTGCTGAGCGAGAAGGACCCCGCGAAGCTCCCGTGGAAGGACCTCGGCGTCGACTACGTCCTCGAATCCACCGGCCGCTTCACCGACCGTGACCAGGCATCGCTCCACCTGCAGGGCGGCGCGAAGAAGGTCGTCATCTCGGCGCCGGCAAAGAAGGAAGACATCACGATCGTCTACGGCGTGAACCACGAGAAGTACGATCCGGCCCGACACCACATCATCTCGAACGCGAGCTGCACCACGAACTGCCTCGTGCCCGTCGTGAAGGTGATCCTCGACCGCTTCGGCTTCGTCAGCGGCTTCATGACCACGGTGCACTCCTACACGAACGACCAGCAGATCCTCGACCTCCCGCACAAGGATCTGCGGCGCGCGCGGGCCGCGGCGCTCTCGATCATCCCCACGACGACCGGCGCCGCCAAGGCCACTGCGCTCGTGCTGCCGGAAGTGAAGGGGAAGATCGACGGGGTGTCGCTGCGGGTTCCCACGCCCGACGTTTCGGTCGTGGCGCTGAGCGCGGTGGTGGAGAAGGCCACGACGGCGGACGAGGTCAACGAGGCCTTCCGCCAGGCTGCCGCGGGGCCGCTCGCGGGCGTGATCGCGGTCAGTGACGAGCCGCTCGTCTCGGTGGACTATATCGGCAACGTGGCGTCGAGTACCGTGGACACGCTTTCGACGAACGTCGTCAACGGCACCCTGGTCAATGTGACGTCCTGGTACGACAACGAGATGGGCTACTCGGCGCGGTGCGTGGACCTCCTCCGGTACATCGGGTCCAGGTCGTGAAGCGGACGCTGGCCCGGCTCGATCCGGCGGCGCTCGAGGGCCGACGTGCGCTGGTCCGGGTCGACTTCAACACCCCGATCCGCGATGGCTCGGTGTCCGACGATACGCGGATCCGGGCGGCGCTCCCCACGATCCGCTATCTGCGGGAGCGGGGCGCCCGGGTCGTCCTGCTCTCCCATCTCGGCCGTCCCAAGGGGGCGCCGGAGGAGAAGTACTCGCTCCGACCCGTGGCGCGAGCGCTTGAGGGGCTCCTCGGCGCGCCGGTCACGTTCCTTCCCGATCCCGCCGGCGAGGCGGCGGTGGTCGAAACGAAGCGCCTTCCGCGCGGGGGTGTCGCCCTCGGCGAGAACACGCGGTTCTACCCCGGCGAGGAGACCAACGACGCCGCGCTCGCCGCGCGCTTCGCGGCGCTCGGGGATCTCTACGTGAACGACGCGTTCGGCTCCGCGCACCGGGCGCATGCCAGCACGGAAGGCGTGGCGCGGCTCCTCAAGCCCGCGGTGTCGGGAATGCTGATGGAGAAGGAGCTGGAGTATCTGGGCCAGGCGCTGGACGATCCGAGGCGGCCGTTCGTCGCCATCCTCGGCGGCGCCAAGATTTCCGGGAAGATCGACCTCATCGAGGCGCTCCTGCCGCGCGTGGACGAGATCCTGATCGGCGGTGCCATGGCGTGCACCTTCTTCCGGGCCATGGGCCTCGAGACCGGGACCTCGCTCGTGGAAGAGGATCGGATCGACATGGCGCGCGCGCTGCTCGAGAAGGGAGGCCGGAAGATCGTGCTTCCCTCGGGCGCGGTGGTGGGACGCGAGCTCACCCCCGGCACCGAGACGAAGACGGTGCATCGCGACCAGATTCCCCCCGGCTGGGCGATGTACGACATCGATCAGATGACCGAGCAGGACTATGCCGCGCTCATCGACGCCGCCGGCACGGTGGTGTGGAACGGCCCGATGGGCGTCTTCGAGACGCCGCCCTTCGATCACGGAACGATGGCCATTGCGCGCGCCATGGCGCACGCTACCGACCGCGGAGTGATCACGATCATCGGCGGCGGCGATTCGGCGGCGGCGGTAGCCCAGGCGGAGCTCGCCGGGCGAATGACGCACGTCTCGACGGGCGGTGGCGCATCGCTCGAGTTCATGGAGGGGAAGCCGCTCCCGGGCGTCGCGGCGCTCGACGACGCCTGATGCGCCGCCTCGTCTTCGCCGCCAACTGGAAGATGCATCACGGCCCCGCCGCGGCCCGCCGGTTCCTCGAGCGGTTCCTCG
>DASTYH010000260.1:0-11241 GCA_035765075.1 Gemmatimonadales bacterium | reverse complement strand
CCGACCCGCGCGCGCGCCGCGGGGGGCGGAAATGCCAGAATCCGGGCCGTTCGCGAGGCAGGGCACCGCTCGGAGGAGCCTCAGGTGCGGTAGGGCATCTGCTTGTACAGAAGTGGCTTAGCTGGCTCACTTCAACTGCTTTCTCATTGGCGTCGATCTTGCTCCTCGGGGGGCTGTCCCAGTTTTCACCACTCCCAGTCGCCGTCCGCCGGTGCACCCCGGCGGCGTGGAGCCACACATGGCGAGATCTGCATTCGGGGCGGCCATCCTGCTTCTCGCGGCCGCCGTAGCCAGTCCGCTGGGCGCGCAGGAGTCGCGGACCCACACGGTCAAGTCCGGGGATACCCTCTGGGACCTGGCCCGCCAGTACCTCGGCGATCCCTTCCTCTGGCCCGAGATCTACCGTCTGAACACGATGGTGGTCGAGGACCCGCACTGGATCTATCCCGGGGAAGTGCTGCGGCTCTCGGCGAGCGGGGACGTGGCCTCGGTCCCCACGACCGATACGCCGCCACCCGAAGTCACGGACACCGCGCGCGTGCCGGAGGGACTCGCCGTGGTCCCGACCGAGGCGGACACGGGTGAGGGGTGGCGCCGCTATTTCGCTGCCCGTACCGGCGGCGCGATGATCGTCGGCGGGATGGAGCCGATGCCGTATCATGCGCTCCGGCGGGGTGAGTTCTATTCCTCGGGCTTCCTCACCGAGGGTCGTGACCTTCCCTTCGGGCGGCTCCTTGGCCGCGTGACCCCGCTGCAGATCGCGGCTGCACCGCGGCGCGAGACTGCGTCCGTCTTCGCTGACGTCCTCATCCGGGCTCCGCGCGGGACGACCTACGAGACCGGCGACACCCTCTTCGTCGCCCGCCTCGGCGACCGGATGGGTGGCTTCGGGCGCGCCGTCATCCCCACTGGGCTCGTCCGGGTGGGCGAAGTCAGCGACGGGCGGACGGTCGGAACGGTCATCGCCCAGTACGGTGAGATCACCGACGGGCAGCTGCTCCTTCCGGTCGACGCGTTCTCGCCCTCCGGCACGGCGCGCGCGGTCCCCGTGGCCGACGGCGTCGAGGCGCGGATCCTGGGCGGCGTGTCACCGCAGGTGCTGAAGGCGCCGCAGGACGTGGTCTTCCTCGACAAGGGAAGCCAGGCCGGCGTGGCTCCCGGTGACATCTTCGAGGTCCGGCGGAGCGAGACCCGGCGCGCCGACGGGGTGCCCAACGTGCCCGAGGTGATGGCGCTGCTGCAGGTGGTCCGGGTCGGGGAGCGGAGCGCCACGGCGCGCGTCATCAGCGTGACCTCTCCGGCGTTCGCGGAAGGTGCGGAGACGCGCCAGGTCGGTCGCCTCCCCTCGTAACCCGCCGATCGTCAGAGACGGCGCTCCGGGCGTTGCCCGGGGCGCCGTTTTCTTTTTCCTTTCGCCGGTTTCGGCTCGTCGGCCGGTCGCCCCGCCTATATTGCGCCCGACCGATCCGCGGCGCCCTGCCGTGGCGATGCTGGCCTGAATCCTCCGGGAGAACTCGCTCATGGGTGGTCGCGTACTGGTGGCAGGGGGCGCCGGGTTCATCGGATCGCACATTGCCGAGGCGTACCTGTCGGCGGGATGGGACGTCGAGATCATCGACGATCTCTCCCGCGGGAGCGAGCGGAACGTGCCTGCGGGCGCGCGCTTCCTCCGCGCCGACATCCGCTCCGCCGAAGCGCGGGCGCGGGTCGCCGCAGGGCGCTTCGATGTGCTCAACGTCCAGGCCGCGCAGATCGATGTCCGCCACTCGGTGGAGCAGCCCCGCGTCGACGCGGAGATCAACGTGCTCGGGCTGATCAACCTCCTCGAGGGCGCGGGGGAGGGAGGGGTGGGACGCGTCGTATTCGCGAGCAGCGGCGGCGTCCTGTACGGAGAGGCGACGACGGTGCCGACGCCGGAGACCGCGCCCAAGATGCCGGTGTCTCCCTATGGCGTAAGCAAGCTCGCGGGTGAGCATTACCTGCGCGCCCTCGGCGCACTGCGCGGCTTCCGGCCGGTGGCGCTCCGCTACGCCAACGTCTTCGGGCCGCGGCAGGACCCCAAGTCGGAAGCGGGCGTCGTGTCCATCTTCGTCTCCCGGCTCCGGGCAGGCCAGCGGCTCACGATCTTCGGTGACGGACGGCAGACGCGCGATTATGTCTTCGTGCGCGACGTCGCCCGCGCGAGCCTCCTGGCGAGCACCGCGGAGCTGCCGGAGCCCGACGAGCACGATGCGATCGGCTTCAACGTGGCCACCTCGACGGAGATGAGCGTCCTCGAGCTCGCCGAGCGGGTCGGCGCGGCGCTCGGGCGCCGGCCGGAGATCGACTTTGCGGAGCCCCGTGCGGGCGAGCTCAGCCGGAGTTCGCTCGACGCGTCGAAGGCCCGGCGCGTCCTCGGGTGGTGGCCGACGCACGCGTTCGACGAGGGACTGGCGGAACTCATTGCGTGGTTCGAGCGGGAGGAAAGGAACGGATGACGATGGTCCAGGGTGGCGCCGTGCCGATGTCCGGGATCGAGCTCCTCACGATGGCGAGTCTCGAGACCAAGATCGTGGTCGCGATCTGCGTCCTCTTCTCGGCCGCCTCATGGTTCGTGATCGGGCTCAAGTGGTGGCAGTTCCGGCGGCTCAACCGCCAGGCGGACCGGTTCTTCAACGCCATGGAGCGGAGCACCAGGCTCCAGGACGCCTACCAGGGGGTCATGAAGCTCCCCCCGTCGCCGTACCAGCGGCTCTTCCGCGAAGCGCTCCACTTCTATGATGAGCTCCGGCCCGGCGCGCTCCGGAGCGAGGCCACGCGCGAGACGCTGACCCATACCCAGCTTGAGGCCCTCAAGATGGTGCTCGGCAAGGAAGTCGCCGCCGAGCGCGACCTCCTCGGCCACTACATCCCCTGGCTCGCGACGGTCGGCTCGGTCGGCCCGCTCCTCGGGCTCCTGGGCACCACGATCGGCATCATCAACGCATTCACCGGCATCGCGTCCCGCGGCTCGGGCAATCTCGCCGCGGTGGCGCCGGGCGTGGCCGAGGCGCTGGTGGCCACCTTTGCCGGCCTCGCATGCGCCATCCCGGCGGTGATGGCGTACAACATCTTCGTCAATCGGGTCCGCCTCTTCACCGGTGAGCTCGAAGGGTTCGCCAACGAGCTCATCGGCTCGATGGCGCGCGAGGGGCTGCTCTAGCATGGCACTCGGGGGGATCGGCGGCATCGGCGGCGGCCGGGGCGACCTGCCGCTCAACGCGGAGATCAACGTCACCTCGCTGGTGGACGTGATGATGGTGCTCCTCATCGTCTTCATGATCACGGCACCGATGATGCAGGGCGGGGTCGACGTGGAGCTCCCGCAGGCCCAGGCGCGGCCGCTCGAGCCGAAGGAAGGTCTCGTCGTCACCGTCGACCGCGGAGGCCGCATCTTCGTGGACGAGACGCAGGTGAGCTACGCCGATTTCCGCGTCACCTTCCCGTCGCTCGTGACGGCGCGGAAGCCGACCGGGGTGTACCTCCGCGCGGACAACGGCGTCCCGTACGGGGACGTCGTCCGCGTGCTCGCGGTCATCCGCGGGGCCGGGGTACAGAACGTCGGACTCGTCGCCCAGGAGGAGGAGCCCTCGCGGTGAGAGGCGGGCAGGCCGAGGCGCGCCGGACGGGCGGCAGGGGTGCCGGACTCCTGGCGACGATCCTGTTCCATGGCGCCGCGATCGCGCTCCTGGGCGGTGTCGTGGAGTCGGCCGAGCCCTCGCCGCCAGTCTATGCGGTGGAGCTCGTCGCGGCGCCGGCGCCGGCCCCGAGGCAGCGGCTCGCGCCCGAAGCGACGCCCACGCCGCCGGAACCGGAGCCGGAGCCGCCGGCGCCCGTGAAGAGCACGCCGAAGCCGGCGGAGAAGACGGCGCCGGTGGAGAAGCCGAAGCCACCCGTCGAGCCGCGTCCCCGGACCGATCCCGCGCCGAAGACGTCGACCCCCGAGACCCCTGCGCCGGGTGAGACGCCGAGCACCGGCCGGGATGCGACGACGATCAGCACGCCGGGACTCGATTTCCCGTTTCCGGAGTACCTCCGGAACATCATGAACCAGATCTATCGCCGCTGGCGGCGGCCCACGGGAAACGTGCCGCTCCGCGCGGAGATCTTCTTCCTGATCCGGCGGGACGGTTCGATCGCCGAGCTCCGCTTCGTGAAGCGCTCGGGCAACTTCTCCTATGATCTCGAGGCGCAGGGAGCCATCGAGGCCGCGGGCAACGCGCGCGCCTTCGGGCAGCTCCCCGACGGGTGGCAGAACGACGTGCTGCCGATCAGCTTCTACTTCGAACCCAGGGCCCAGTGATGCGACGCACCGCTCCGCTCCTCCTTCTCCTTCTCGCCGCCGCCGCCGTTCCCTCCGCCGAAGCGCAGGACCAGCGCGCGCAGGACGCCATCCGGATCGGCGTGACCTACCGGCCCGGCACGCGTCCCGGCCTCGTGGTGCTCCCGGGGGCGGGCCTCGATTCGGTGCGCGCCATCGTGAAGCGCGACCTCGATTACAGTGACAAGTTCCAGATGATCGAGGCGGGAAGCGGCGCGGCGGGGGGCTCGGTCAACTACGCCTACTACCGGACGCAGTTCAACGCCGACCACGCCGTGGAGATCGTCCCCGCGGCCGGCGGCGTGACGGTCCGGCTGCACGACCTTGCGGCGGGCCGGGTCCGCGACCAGGCCACCGTGGCGCTTCCCGCTCCCGAGGCCGACGGGTTCCGCATGGCGGTCCACCGCCTGAGCGACGAGGTGATCCGCTGGGCCTCGGGCACCGAGGGCTATGCGGCGAGCCGCCTCCTCCTCCTGAGCGGCAACCGGCTGTATCGCGTGGACAGCGACGGCGAGAACCTCGTGCCGGTCACGCCCGCGGGAGAGAAGGCGCTTTCGAGCGTGTGGGCGCCGGACGGACGGCGCATCGCCTATACCCGGTTCGAGGCGGGGCGGGGGACGATCGTGGTCCTCGACCTCGCGAGCGGCAGCTCGAGCGTGGCGCCCGGCACGCAGGCCGACCTCAACTTCGCACCCGCGTTCTCGCCCAACGGGCGCATGCTCGCCTACGCGAAGGCCGAGGAAAGCGGCGCCACCAACATCTTCACCGTGGACATCGCGCAGCGCTGCTGCGTGCAGCGCTTGACCGTGCGTGGCTTCGCGGACAACTTAAGCCCGACGTTCTCGCCCGACGGACGGCGCATCGCCTACGTGTCGAGTCGGGCGGGTCCGCCGCAGATCTACGTGATGAGCGCCGATGGCACGGACCAGGAACTGCTCGCGCCCTTCGATTTCGGAGTGACCGGCCCGTCCTTCGCGCCGGAATGGTCACCCGACGGCGCGAGCGTCGTGTTTCATCGGGAAGTGTCGCGCAGCCCGCAGATCTTCATCCTCGACGTGGCATCGGGGCGCGTCCGGCAGCTGACGTCGGTCGGGCGCAACGAGGATGCGACGTGGGCGCCCGACGGGCGCCATGTCGCCTTCGTGTCGGACCGGTCAGGGCGGCGGCAGCTCTGGATCGTGGATACCGAGACGGGTCGGGTCCGGCAGCTTGCCACCCCCGGTCATGCCCGCCTCCCGTCGTGGTCCCCCCGCTTCGGCGGGGCCTCCTCCAATCCCTGAACTCGGAGTCGATGATGCGCATCCGTTCCTACCTTCCGCTCGTGGCCGCCCTCGCCATCGCGGCGGCCTGCGGTGGGCAGCCCGAGCCTGAACAGCCGGCGCCGCAGGCGGGCGTCGACAGTGCCGCGATCCGGGCGCGCGCCCGCCAGGACTCGATCGACGCGGAGAACCGTCGTCGTGCGGAAGAGGAGGCCCGGCGCGCCGAGGCCGATCGGCTCGCCCGGGAGGCCGCCGACCGGGTGGCCGCCGTACGGAACGATCTCGCCGCCATGATCAACTTCGACTACAACGAGGCGGTCGTTCGCTCGGAGGACCAGGCCAACCTCGACCGCAAGGCCGCGATCCTGCAGGCCAACCCGACCGTCCGGATCCGGGTGAGCGGCCACGCCGACGAGCGCGGGTCGGACGAGTACAACCTTGCGCTGGGCAATCGCCGCGCCGCCGCCGCCAAGCGGTACCTGGTGAACAAGGGCGTGGACGCGGGCCGGATCGACGTCATCTCGTTCGGCGAGGAGCGGCCGCTGGCCCAGGGCTCGGATGAGTCGGCGTGGGCGCAGAACCGCCGCGACGAATTCGAGATCACCGCGGGCGGCGACGCCCTCGTCGCGCCGCAGTGAGACGCGCCACCATCGCGCTCGCGCTCGTCGCTCTCGGGGGCTGTGCCCTCAAGAGCGACGTGTCGCGGCTCGAGAACGAGATCGCCGAGGTGCGGGACCTCCAGACCCGGCGCGATGCCGAGCGGGCGCGGCAGATCGCCGAGGTGATGCGGCTGCAGCAGCAGATGATGGACTCGATCGGGAGCACCCGGCAGGCGATGCGGGCGCTCCGCGGGGACGTGCAGAACGACCTGTACGGGGTCCAGCAGCAGCTGGTGCAGCTGGGCGAGCTCACCGGCCAGAGCCAGCGGCGGCTCTCCGAGCTCCGCGCGCAGCTCGAGCGGCGCGGCGAGGAGATCGCGCAGGCCTCCGCGGCCAACGATTCGATGGCGGCCGCCGCCCCGGCAGGCCCTTCGGCGGAGCAGATGTACGAGACGTCCCTGGGCCAGCTGCGGCTCGGGAGCGCGGGGACGGCGCGGACGGGGTTCCGCGAGCTCCTGCGCGCGCACCCGACGAGCGAGCGCGTCCCCGATGCGCTCTACTATATCGGCCAGAGCTTCGAGACCGAGAACGCCGACTCGGCGCTCGCCTACTACGACCAGGTGACGCGGAACCATCCAGAGTCGCCGCGGGCGGCATCGGCCTACTATCACATCGGTCTGATCCGGGAGCGCGCCACCCGCAACGCGGAAGCGCGGGAGGCCTACCAGCGCGTGGTGGACAACTACCCGAATTCCGACGAAGCGGCGCTGGCACGTGACCGCCTGAGGGCGCTCGGACGCTAGTCCGGGCGCCGCTGCTCCAGCGATGAGCGCACCCGGCGGGGAGATGCCGTTCCTCGATCACCTCGAGGAGCTCCGCGCCCGGCTCATCCGCTCGATCATCGCCCTGCTCGCCGGCTTCGTGGTCGGCTTCCTCGTGGTCCAGCAGTTCCAGCTCGTCGCCATCATGAAGCGTCCGATCGAGCCGTACCTCCCCGCAGGAGGGCGGCTCGTCATCCTCAGCCCGACGGACGCGGTGATGATCGTCTTCAAGCTGAGCTTTCTGGTGGGACTGGTGCTCGCCGCCCCGGTGGTGCTCTGGCAGACGTGGGCGTTCCTGGCGCCGGCGCTCTACGCCCGGGAGAAGAAGGTGATCGTGCCGGCGCTCTTCGTGGGGAGCCTCCTCTTCCTCGTCGGCGCCGTGCTCGCCTGGGTGTTCGTGCTGCCGCAGACGCTCCGCGTCCTCTTCAGCTTCCAGACGGAAGCGCTGGCGCCGATGATCACCTACCAGGCGTATTTCGATTTCCTGGTGCGCGTGGTGCTCGCGCTCGGCATCTCCTTCGAGCTGCCGCTGCTCATCGTCATCCTCGCCTGGCTCGGCGTGGCCACCCCGGCGCGGCTGAGCCACTTCCGGCGGTTCGCCATCGTGCTCGCATGTGTCGGGGGCGCGATCCTCTCTCCCGGCGGGGACCTCATCTCGATGGTGATGTTCACGATCCCGCTCATCGTGCTGTACGAGATCGGCTATGGCGGCGCGGTGCTCCTGGACCGTCGCCGGCGCCGACGCCAGCGCCGGGAGGCGGCCTCGGCGGCGCTCCTGCTGCTGCTCGCCTGTGTGCTCGGGACGGGCCGGGCGGAGTCGCAGGTCAAGGGCCGCCCGCCCGCCGACACGACGGCCCAGGCCCGGCCGCGGGCCGACACGACCGCGAAGGGCCGCCCGCGGGCAGAAGCGGCCGTCCCCGGGATCCCGTCGGCCGCGGGTGATTCCATCCTCGAGGCGCTCCTCGCGCGCCCGGGCTACCGCGTCACGCGCTACCGCGCCGACTCCGCCACCCTCCTGGGCGGGGAGCGGCGCTTCGAGCTGCGGGGCAACGCGCACACCGAGCGGGAAGGGATGACGCTCGATGCAGGCCGGATCGGCTACGACGAGGACGACTGCCTCCTCACGGCATCGGGACGTCCCCGGCTCGTGGACGAGGGCCGGACGCTCCTCGGCGAGTCGATCCGCTACGACACCTGCGAGCGGAAGGGCATGGTACGAGGGGGGGAGACGCAGTTCGAGGAGGGCGGGACCGTCTGGTTCCTGCGCGGCAACGTCCAGCAGGACTCGAGCTCCACGCGGATCTTCGCGGGCGCGAGCGAGATCACGAGCTGCCCACTTCCCGCGCCGCACTATCGCTTTGCCGTCGGCAAGATCAAGTGGGTCTCCAACTCGATGATCGTGGCGCGGCCCGTGGTGCTCTACATCCGGGACGTGCCCGTGCTCTGGCTCCCGTTCATCTTCCAGGACACCCGTCCGGGGCGGCGCTCCGGCATCCTCGTGCCGAAGCTCGGCATCAACGATATCGTCCGCACCTCGGACAGCTACCACCGCCAGATCACCAACATCGGGTACTACTGGGCGCCGAGCGAATATCTCGACTTCACCGGGCGGCTCGACTGGTACTCCGGCCGCTATCTTCAGGTGGGCGTCGAGACGCAGTATCGCTTCCTCGACCGCTTCATGGACGGAACGCTCGGCCTCAACCGGCAGTTCGAGTCGGGCGGCGGCAACGGCTTCGGCATCCGCTGGGCGCACCGGCAGAACTTCAACATCAGCACGAGCCTCAACCTCGACGTCAACTACCTGACGAACTCCACGATCGTGGAGCAGAACGCGCTCGACCCGCTGATCAACACGCAGCAGATCACGAGCTCGGCGAACTTCACGAAGCGGTTCGGCTGGGGATCCATCGCGCTGGGCGGCAACCGGCGGCAGAACCTCTCCGACCGGAGCTGGACGAGCCAGCTGCCGTCGCTCACCGTGTCGCCGAAGCCGGTCAATTTCGGCCGCAGCGTCACCTGGTCGCCGGGACTGTCCCTCGTCAACAACGAGAGCCGCAGCACCCTGCTGATTCCGAACGCCGCCGGCGGGATCGACACCGTGGAAGGGGGGATCCGCGCCCGGGCCACCAACCTCGGCCTCGAGACCCCGCTGCGCATCGGCGCCTTCAACTGGCGCAATTCGCTCAGCGTCGTGGACCAGACCGACCGAGGCCGGGTCGTGACCACCGTGCGGCGTCCCAACCTCGACACGCCGGATCCGAACGACTCGCTCAACGTCTCCCGGATCACCGGGAGCGACTTCTCGACGGGGCTCAACTGGGACACCGGCATCAATCTCCCCATCCTCTTCCGGAACACCTGGAAGATCCAGCCCGCCGTGGGGATCACCAACGCGACATCCGGCTTCTTCGGCATCCGGAACGCCCGGACAGGTGGCGCGTGGGTATTCCAGGGGAAGCGGCCGCAGCTGAGCGCCACGATGACGCCCACGTTCTTCGGGCGCTTCGGCGGGATCGGGCCGCTCACGGCGATCCGCCACGCGATCTCGCCGACGGTCCGCTGGAGCTACTCGCCCGCCGCCGACGTTTCCGAGGAGTTCGCCAACGCCGTGCGCCCCCTCGGCAGCGCCGCGCTCCTGCGCAGCGATCCGACGCAGCGACTCAGCATCTCCCTGTCCCAGACCTTCGAGGGGAAGGGCCGGCCGCAGGCGGGCGACAGCCTGGGGACCACGGCACGCAAGTACCGCATCCTCAGCATTTCGACCAGCGAGCTCGCGTACGACTTCGAGCAGGCCAAGCTCCCCGGCCGCACGGGGTGGACGACGCGCGCCATCACGAACTCCGTGCTCAGCGATCTCCTCCCCGGCTTCAACCTGAACCTCTCGCATGACCTCTGGCGCGGGGCGGTGGGCAGCGACACCGCGGAGTTCGCGCCCTTCCTGCAGAACGTGAGCGCCAACTTCTCGCTCTCGGAGCGGACGTTCCGGGCCATCGGCTCGTTCTTCGGCCTCGGCTCATCGGGCCAGGAGCCGGGGGAAATGGATCCCGCCGGCGAGCCGCTGTCCCAGCCGAGATACCGGCCGCAGAGCCCGGGGTCGTTCTATGACACGGACCAGATCCCGCTGGGCGCCACGACGCGGGGCTTTTCCGCCAACGTGAACTACTCGCTCACGCGGCAGCGCCCGCGGGACGACGGGCTGGAACAGCCGAGCCGCCAGAACATCGGATTCGGGACGACCTTTGCGCCGACGCCGTTCTGGGGCGTTTCCTGGCAGACGCAATACAACGTCACCGACAAGCAGTTCGAGTCCCACGTCGTGCGCCTGGAGCGGAACCTCCACGAGTGGCGTGCGGCCTTCAACTTCGTCCGGAACGCCAACGGCAACGTGGCCTTCTACTTCTCCGTCTACCTGACGGACCTGCCGGAGCTCAAGCTCGACTTCAACCAGTCGACGCTCGACTAGCGGCGTCCGCGCGAGGGGACAGCCGCTGGCGCGATTTGACCTTTCCGCCGTGCAGCAGGCGTCCTTGCCACGCGCCCGCAGCCGGCCGGCGGACTGGCACGCCGCATGCTCGAGTCGTCGGTGACCCCCAATCTGGAGTGGACGGTATGCGCCGCTGGTGGCTCTCGTTGCCCGCCTTCTTCCTCGCCGCATGCAGCTCGGACACGACGGGGCCCGGGGTGGCGCCCGAGGCCCCGGAGACGCTCACGAGCACCACGCTCGACGGCGCCGTCGCCCTCACCTGGTCCGACAATCCATTCCAGTCCGATCCCGACATCTTCGAAGCCTATGCCGTCTACAGCGCGTCGTACGACCTGGACGCCGATCTCTGCGGCTCGTTCCGCCTCGAGGGAACGACGGTGGCGCCGGAGTTCGTGGTCGGTGCGCTCACCAATGGCGCGCCCCGCTGCTTCCGGGTCACGGCGGTGAGCATCGACGGCCTCGAGAGCGGGCCCTCGCCACGGCGGCACGATACGCCGCGCCCCGATGCGCGGAACATCGCGCTCTACGCGCGCCAGTTTCAGGATGCGGGCTCCGCCTTCCGGTTCTGGGAGGATGTGGACGGAGACGGGAACGTGGATCGCAACGAGCTGGGTCGCGTGCTTGCGGGGAGCTCGACCGCCGCCGATTTCACGGTCGAGCGGGACGGAACGGGACGCCTCTTCCTCACCCCCGCCTTCAGCGGCGTCGAGGTGGCGCTCTACGGCTCCGCGCCGGT
>DASTYH010000259.1:0-2190 GCA_035765075.1 Gemmatimonadales bacterium | reverse complement strand
ATGGCGGGCCCCACAGGATGGTGCGAGAGCGCGGGCGCATCGAGCAGCCGCGCGAGCCGGATCGTCGCGTCCCCTTCGCCGAGCCACCGCAGCGCGCTCCCCTCCGCCCGGGTGGCGCTGGGAAGCGCGGCGAGTCTCGCGCGGAGGCGGGCGGCGGCGGGATGCATCGGGCGTCGACGGGATCCGGAGGGAGCAGGAAGAACGGGAGGAGCCGTGACAGTGCTCACAGACAGGAAGGTAGTAAAGCGGGCACACTGCGCAACATGATGAAGCCGGATTGCACCACGTGATCACCGCCGGACGGCCGGTCCTCATCACCGGCGGTGCGGGGTTCATCGGGGCCAATCTCGCCGACCGGCTCCTCCGGGACGGGCATCAGGTCGTCATCTTCGACAACCTCTCGCGCCCCGGGGCCCAGCGGAACCTCCGGTGGCTCCGCCACCAGCACGGCGATCGGGCCAGCGTGATCTGCGGCGACGTACGGGACGGCGTGGCGGTCGAGCAGGCCGTGGCGCGCGCCTCGCAGGTCTACCATCTCGCCGCCCAGGCCGGGGTTTCAGGGAGCCTCACCGATCCGATCACCGATTTCGACATCAACGCGCGCGGCACGGTCAACGTTCTCGAGGGACTGCGTCGCCAGCCGGAGCCGCCGCCGCTACTCCATGCCTCCACGAGCAAGGTCTACGGTCCGCTCGATGGGATCCCCCTCCGCGATGCGGGGGACCGCTACGAGCCCCGCGACCCCGTGCTCGCCGCGGCGGGGATCGCCGAGTCGCACCCGCTCGACTTTCACACGCCCTACGGCTGCTCGAAGGGCGCCGCGGACCAGTACGTCATCGATTACGCCCGGACCTGGGGCCTCCCGGCGGTGGTGTTCCGGTTGAGCTGCATCTACGGCCCGCACCAGTTCGGGAACGAGCGGCAGGGGTGGATTGCCCACTTCATCCTGCGCGCGCTGGACGGCCAGCCCATCGAGATCCGGGGCGAAGGCAAGGAGCTCCGCGATGTGCTCTTCGTGGATGACCTCGTCGACGCCATGGTCCTGGCACAGGAGCGGATCGGGGTGACGGCGGGGAGAGCGTTCAATATCGGCGGCGGGCCCGAGCATACGCTGAGCGCGCGCGAGCTGCTGCAGCTGATCGAAGAGCTCGGCGTGGCGCCGCGGGCGGAGTTCTCGGAGGCGACGGGTCCGGCGCAGCGCTATTACGTGTCGGACACGTCGCTGTTCGGGACGCTCACCGGCTGGCGTCCGCGGACCGGCGTCAGGGCGGGGGTGGAGCAGCTCTACCGCTGGGTGCGGGAATCGGGAGCGCTCCTGGCGGAGGGTCGCCGTCCGGCGTTCCTGGCCCTGGCCGGCTCGGACGCCCGCGGCTGACGCGGGAAGGGCGGCTCAGTCGTCGTCGAAATCGGGGAATGGCGGCACGCCGGTGAGCCAGAAGCCCGCCAGTGTTCCCTGCTCGTCCACCTCGATGTAGAGATGATCCGCCGAGCGGATCACTTCCACCGACCGCTCGGGACCGATCCGCAGGTGAAAGACGCTCTCGGTGGGATCGGTGCGGACGCTGAGCGACGTGTCCACCTCCATGGAGGAGATCCCCGGCTTGGAGGGGCGCTTGGCCACCACCACGCGCCCCTCGGTGAGCTGGGCCGGCACCGCGAGCGTCGGCACCGATGTCACTTCCGGCCACACCACGATGTCGAGTCCGCAGATCACCCCGTCGGAGACATCGAGCACCGCCACCGACCCCAGGTCATCGCTCAGCTCGACCGAGCCGGTGAGTCCGCCCACCTTCCGGCTCGCCTTGAAGGCGCCGGAGAGGATGTCCGTCTCGGGGTCCCACCGCCAGGCGAGGGTGGGGAGCTTCCCGCCGAGCGGCTCGATGTGCGCGTCGATGCTCACGGGCGTGCCTCCGCGGCGGGGACGGCCGCCAGCCGGTCGATGAAGCGGAAGAGCCGGTCGAGTGCCGTGTCGAGGACCTTGTCGGCGGCGGCGTAGGTCATCCGCACCCACCGGTCGTCGCCGAATGCCGACCCGGGAACCATCGCCACGCCCTCCTCCTGCATGAGCTGTTCGCAGAATCGGGCGCTCCCGATCGGCGCTCCTTCCGCGATGCCGTCCACCCGGAAGAAGAAATAGAACGCGCCGTGCGGCTCCACGAACTCGATCCCTGGCGCCGAAGCGCGGAAGCG
>DASTYH010000258.1:0-13748 GCA_035765075.1 Gemmatimonadales bacterium | reverse complement strand
CGGTGGAGTCGAGCGGCTCCAGGATCAGTCGCGTGCCGGGCGCCGGGTGGGACCGGGCCCGCCACCGACGGCCCTGATTGTCGACGAGCTCCTCGTCTGCCGGCGCCGGATTTCTCAGCTGCTCGGCCAGGAGGCGGAACCCTTCGAGATCGGCTTTCATCGGCGCTCCCGTCGCTATTCGCGGTCCTCTCGCTCGGCGCGCTCCCGGTCGACAGCGCGCGGCTCCATGCCCTGCGCCAGCAATCGCTCGGCGAAGTCGAGGTGCTCCCGCGTCTCCAGCAGCTCCTGCCGGAGACTGTAGAGCTCGGCTTCCATGGCCTCGTCCGGCTGCTGCAGGCGGAGCTCGCGTTCGCTCCGCGGGCCCAGCCGCAGGTAACGCGCCCAGGCACCGAAGGCGAGGGCGAGTACGGCATGGACCGCGGCATGCGCCACCTCACCGACGCCCCCGGCGGCGCCCAGACCGATGAGGTTGATGGCGCTCAGCCCGACGGCGATCGGATGCCACGTGGTCGGCTTGAAATTCATGCGGTGTCCTGTCGCCCAGTGTCGAGCTGGAAGACGGCGGCTTCCTGAATATGGGCGTCGCCGGCCGGCACGCCAGCGCGCGCGTCGGACCCGAGGCGGATCGTCACCGCGCTACGGCGTTTCACCCCGGGCCCACGCGCGCGCGGGAGCGAGCCATGCCGCACGCGGCTGGAAGAAGGTGCCGTGCCCGAGGCCCAGCGTGACCGGAATCTCCCGGACCCGCGACCCGGCGCCGCTCCGCTCGAAGAGTGGAGCGCAGGACACACCGAGCGTGTCGCTCGTCTCGTAGAGGGAGAGGATGCGGCCGGTCACGCGGATCTCGGGGCGGTCGAACGCCCACGAGCCGCAGGCGCCGATGAACACCCAGGAGATGGCGGGATTCTGCAGGCGGGACGAGGCGAGGATCGCGATGGCGCCCCCGCGGGAGAACCCGATAACGGCGATGTCCTCCGGCGAAACGCCGCGCCCGAGGAGACTGTCGATCTGGTGAATCAGCTGGGTGGCGAAGGAGTCCACCCCGATTCCCGGCGGGCGCTGGTCGCTCAGGACGGTGAACCCCGGCTGCCGCAGGCTGTCGAGGATCGCATCGTACTCGTAGGTGCCGTACGTCGGATGGGTGGGCCGCCGGCCCTCTTCCTCGATGATCCGGCCGTGCAGATAGAAGATGTACTTCGAGGGAGCTTGCCCCTGGGTCTGCGGCAGGGCGCAGCCCAGCGCGAGGAGGAGCGGCAGCACGACACGGGGCATCGAGGGCCTCCGGACCGGGAGAATCGGGCGTGAAACGGCGGTGCTCGAGGCGAGCGCACGGGGGCGGCGATTCATTCCTGAACAATAGCGGGGACGCTCTCCGGCACTGAAAGCGGACAGGTGACGCCCGGGTTGCTTCCCCCCTCCCTTTCCCGCATACTCCGGTGGGGACCGTGTCACTTCCTCTCCCATCCCAAACAGATGCGCACACCACGATCACGGCCTCTCCGGCACCGCGCGTCCAGGGAGGCCTGATGTTGCCTGCACCGGATGCCGTGGCCCCCTCCCCTCCGGGGATGCCGCCGACGGACACCGCCAATCCGCAGTACTTCCACAAGGTCGTGGATTGCCAGTGGGCGTGCCCCACCCATACGCCGGTGCCCGAGTACATCCGGCTGATCGCGCGGGGCCAGTACGCCCCGGCGTACATGCTGAACTGGGAATCGAATGTCTTCCCCGGCATCCTGGGCCGCACCTGCGACCGTCCCTGCGAGCCGGCGTGCCGGCGGGGGCGAATCGACGAGAAGCCGGTCGCCATCTGCCGACTGAAGCGCGTTGCCGCCGATTACAAGGGCGACATCGACGCCCTCATGCCGGCACCGCCCGCCGAGAAGAACGGCAAGCGCATCGGCCTCATCGGCGGCGGGCCCGCGTCGCTGACGGTGGCGCGCGACCTCACGCTCCGGGGCTATCACTGCGTCGTCTTCGAGAAGGACCGGACCGCGGGCGGCCTGATGCGCACCAATATCCCCTCGTTCCGCCTTCCCGCGAGCGTGCTCGACGAGGAGACCGAGCGCATCATCGCGCTGGGCGTCGAAATGCGCTATGGCGACGAGTGCACGAGCCTCGCGCGCTTCCTTGCGGAGGGTGGCTTCGATGCCGTCTTCATCGGCACCGGGGCGCCGCGCGGGAAGGACCTCGACATCCCCGGGCGGCGGGAGGCGAGCGCCAACGTCCACATCGGGATCGACTGGCTGACCTCCGTCGCCTTCCAGCACGTGGACGCGATCGGCAGGCGGGTCGTCGTCATCGGGGGTGGCAATACCGCGATGGACTGCTGCCGGACCGCGCTCCGCCTCGGCGGCGCCGACGTGAAGGTCACCGTCCGCTCGCCCCGGAAGGACATGAAGGCGTCGCCCTGGGAGATCGAGGACGCCGAGCGCGAGGGGATCCCGATCTACGACAATCACAATCCGAAGGAAATGCTGCTCGAGAACGGCCGGCTCGTCGGCGTCCGCTTCGCGAAGATGCGCGCGGAATACGACGCGAAGGGCCGCCGCACGCTCGTGCCGACGGGCGAGGAGGTCGTCTTCGAATGCGACGACGTCCTCATGGCCATCGGCCAGGAGAACGCCTTCCCCTGGATCGAGCGGGACGCCGGCATCGAGTTCGGCGAGTGGGACATGCCGGTGGTGGACCGGACGACCTGCATGTCCACCCGACCGGGGGTCTTCTTCGGCGGCGACGCCGCGTGGGGGCCGCAGAATATCATCTGGGCGGTGGCGCATGGGCATCAGGCAGCCCTCTCGATCGATCTCTACTGCTCGGGGAAGGACCTCCTGCGGGACCGCCCCGCGCCCGGAACGTCGCTCTTCACCCAGAAGATGGGGATCCACGAGTGGGCCTACGATAACGACTACGCGCCCCAGCGCCGGGTGCCGGTGCCGCACGAGTCCACGGCGGTGGCGCTCAAGGACCTGCGGGTCGAGGTGGAGCTCGGCTACGACGACAAGCTCGCCCTCCAGGAGGCACATCGCTGCCTCAACTGCGACATCCAGACGGTCTTCACCGGCCCGCTCTGCATCGAATGCGACGCCTGCGTGGACATCTGCCCCGTGGACTGTATCACCTTCACGATGAACGGCATCGAGTCCGATCTCCGGACCCGCCTCCGCGTCCCTGCCGCCAATCCGGCGCAGGCCATCTACGTCTCCCCCGCGCTCCGGACCGGCCGCATCATGGCCAAGGACGAGGATGTCTGCCTGCACTGCGGGCTCTGCGCCGAGCGGTGCCCCACCGGCGCCTGGGACATGAAGAAGTACTTCTACATGGAACAGCAGGCGTCGGAGCGGTGCCTGGTGCACCACACCCGCTACCTCGCGGGGCGAAGGGCGGCACCCCGATGAGCGGGATCAACGATTTCGTCGTGTCGTTCGCCACGGTGAACGGCTCGGGTTCCGCCTCCGCCAACACGATCTTTGCCCGGTCGCTCTTCCGGATGGGAATTCCGGTGAGCCCGAAGAACATCTTTCCATCGAACATCCAGGGACTTCCGACCTGGTACGAGGTCCGCGCGAGCGAAGCGGGATGGCTCGCCCGGCGGGACGGGGTGGACCTCATGGTCGCCATGAATTCCCAGACCTACGAGCAGGACGTGGCTTCGGTCGTGAGCGGCGGCTGGCTCCTCTACGACTCGACGATGCCCCGCGATTTCGGCCGGAAGGACATCACCGTCCTGCCGGTCCCCATTGCGGCGATGTGCGCCGATCACTGGACGGACACCCGTCAGCGCCAGCTCTTCAAGAACATCGCCTACGTCGGCGTCCTGACGGCGCTGCTCGACATCGATCCCGCCGTCGTCCGGCAGGTGATGGCCGACCAGCTCAAGGGGAAGGCCGCGCTGATCGACGCCAACATGACGGCCCTGTCCCTCGGCCGCGACTACGCGCTGGCGAACTTCCCCTGCCCCCTCCCGATCCGGGTGCAGCCCGCCAGCGGGACCGCCGGGAAGATCATGATCACGGGCAACGCCGCCGCCGGGCTCGGCGCCGTCTACGCCGGGGCGACCGTCTGCGCGTGGTACCCGATCACGCCGTCCACGTCGCTCGTCGAGGCGTTCGAGCGCTACGCCCGGCGCCTCCGGAAGGACCAGGAGGGCCGCCTCAACTTCGGCATCGTGCAGGCGGAGGACGAGCTCGCGGCCATCGGCGTCGCCATCGGCGGGGGATGGAACGGCGCGCGGTCGTTCACCGCCACGTCGGGGCCCGGCATCTCCCTGATGGCGGAGTTCCTCGGCCTGGCCTACTACGCCGAGGTTCCCGTGGTGCTGTTCGACGTCCAGCGGGGCGGCCCGTCTACCGGCATGCCGACGCGCACCCAGCAGTCCGACATCCTGGCGTGCGCCTACGCCTCGCACGGCGACACGAAGCACGTACTCCTCTTCCCCTCGACGCCCACCGAATGCTTCTCGATGGGAGCGGACGCCTTCGACCTCGCCGACCGGCTCCAGACCCCGGTGATCGTCATGAGCGACCTCGACATCGGCATGAACGAGTGGGTCACCGACGAGCTCACCTGGGACGATGCCCGGGTCCCCGATCATGGCAAGGTCCTGAGCGCCGAGGAGCTCGACCGCTTCAGGGAGGTGAAGGGCGTGGAGTGGGGCCGCTACCGGGACGTGGACGGGGACGGCATTCCCTGGCGGACGCTCCCCGGGACCCACCCGACCAGGGGATCGTTCTTCACCCGCGGCACCTCGCACGACGAAAATGCGCGCTATACGGAGGACGGCGTGATCCACGCGCGCGTGCTCGACCGGATCCGGCGCAAATTCGACACCGCGGCGACCCTCGTCCCGAAGCCCGAGATCACCATCGAGGATGAAGCCGCGACGACGGGGATAATCTTCTACGGCTCCAACATCCACGCCGTCCGCGAGGCGCTCGACCTGCTCCGGCGCGAGGGCGTCACCGCCAACGCGCTCCGCATCAGGGCGTTCCCCTTCACCGACGACATCGTCCGTTTCTGCGACGCGCACGAGCGGGTTCTGGTGGTCGAACAGAACCGGGACGGGCAGATGCGGATGCTGCTCATGGCGGAGCTCGGGATCCCCGCCGGAAAGCTGGTCCCTGCGCTCAACTACGACGGGCGGCCGATGACGGCGGATTTCGTGCGGGATGCGGTCCTCGGGTCGCTGCGTCCCGCCACCGCTGCCGGTTGAGGTACCCATGAGTCACATGAAGAAGCCCCTCGTGCACCACCCGGCGCTCCGGAAGAACGCGCTCGGGCTCACCCATCGCGATTACGAGGCGTCGATGTCGACGCTCTGCGCCGGGTGCGGTCACGACTCGATCACCGGCGCCATCATCGAGGCATGCTGGCAGCTCGAGCTGCCGGCGCACCGCGTCGCCAAGGTGTCCGGCATCGGCTGCTCGTCGAAGACGCCGACGTACTTCCTGGGCCGGAGCCACGGCTTCAACTCGGTCCACGGGCGGATGCCCTCGATCACGACCGGCGCCAACCTGGCCAACCGGGACCTGGTCTACATCGGCGTTTCCGGCGACGGGGACACTGCCTCGATCGGGCTCGGGCAGTTCTGCCACGCCGTCCGCCGCAAGCTGGACATGACCTACATCGTGATGAACAACGGGTGCTACGGACTCACCAAGGGGCAGTTCTCGGCCACCAACGACAGGACCAGCCCCTCGAAGAAGGGGGAGCCGAACCCGTTCGACGCCATCGACCTCTGCCAGATGGCGATCTCGCTCGGCGCGGGCTTCGTGGCCCGCTCATTCTCGGGAGACCGGGCGCAGCTCGTCCCGCTCATCATGGCGGCGGTCCGGTACCACGGCTTTGCCTTTCTCGACGTCATCAGCCCCTGTGTCACGTTCAACAATCACCCGACGTCCACCAAGAGCTTCGACTACGTCCGGGCCCACAACGCGGCGATGGACCGCGTCGACTTCATCGCCGAGCGGGAGGAGATCACGGTCGAGTACGAGGAGGGGACGGCGGTGGAGGTCTCGATGCACGATGGCTCGCTCCTCCGGCTCTTCAAGCTGAACGGGAGCCACGATCCGCGGAGCGCGGATGAAGCCATCGCAACGATCCGGCGGAAAGCGTCCGTCGGCGAGGTCGCCACGGGGCTCCTCTACGTCAACGAGGAACAGCAGGACCTGCACGACGTGCTTCATACCAGCACCCGGCCACTCAACGGGATCCCCGCCGCCGAGCTCTGCCCCGGCTCGAAGGCGCTCGGGGCGATCAACGCGGCGCTCCGCTAGCTCGCCGGGCGACCGCCCCGCCGTGGGTGGCCCTGCGCGGGCTCAGCGCCCGTTCGCCGCCCGCTCCAGCGCCGCGATATCGATCTTCTTCATGCCGAACATCGCCTTCATCGCGCGGTCCGCCTTCTCCCGATCAGGGTCGCTCAGGAGGCGCGGCAGGATCGACGGAATGATCTGCCACGAGAGGCCGAACCGGTCCACCAGCCAGCCGCACTCGCTCTCCGCGCCCCCGTCGGTCAGCTTCGCCCAGAGCGCATCCACCTCCGCCTGCGTCTCGCAGCTCACGTACATGGACACCGCCGGGGTGAGCTTGTAGTGCGGTCCCCCGTTGAAGGCCATGAACCGTTGGCCGTCGAGCTCGAAGGTGGCGCCCATCAGCGACCCGCCGGGCCCCGGCATCGTGTCCACCACCTTCCCTCCCGGAAAGACCGACCGGTAGAACTCCATCACTTCGGCGATGTTCCCGTCGTACCAGAGGAACGGCGTGATCTTCTGCATGGTGACCTCCACGTTGGCTAGCGGTTGGACGGCAATGGGCGCCGGGCGGCTCCGTGACGATTCCGATGGAGTGCCGCGCCGAGCCAGGCGCACGGCAGGGCGGTGACGGCCACGGCGATCGGATACCAGGCGGGCCCCAGATCGAGGGGAATCGTGGCGACGGCGCCGGCAATGCCAATGAAGGTACCGATCCCGCCCGCTACGAGCGCGTGGCGCATCGGCGCGTGGGGGGCGAGCCGCGCCGTGAGGTACATGCCCAGCACCGTCCAGACGCAGCGGTAGCCGAGCGCCAGCAGGTTGAGGGCGGGCTCGTGCATCGGCTCGCCCCACGGGGGATAGACCCCGAGGATATGGAGCACCTGGTCGGTGCCGAGTGACAGCGCGACCACGACGGCGAAACCGAGGAGGACCGCCGCTGCGCTCCTTCCGAGGCTGGGGGTCCCGCGTGACGGTGGGGTCGATGACACGTTCATGGCTCCTTCTCCTCCCTGGGTTGGGCGCCTCACTGGGGCGCGGACAGAGAGAAGTCGGAGCCGGGGCGGGAATTTCGACATCGGCCCGGCAAACGAGGCAAGTCGTTGCGGGCCGGCGGCTTGCTATCGGTCCAGGACCTCCAGCACCCGGCGCTCGTGGTTCAGGGTCACGACGATCACGCGACGCGGCCCGATCGTCAGGGTCGTATCGAGGGCGAGGCGCGGCGGGATGGCTGCCCGCCCGCGCCGCGTCCGCTCCACCGCCTCCCGTTCCGCACGGCCGACGTGGATCCCCGTGTCGTCGGCGTCGTAGGGGAGAGCGCTCAGGGAGTCGGACGCGGCGGCGGTGTCCCGTGCCACCGTCTCCCGGCGGGAGAACCGGACGCCGAGCCGGTGCGCTCCGCGGGGAATCTCGAACTCACGGAGGAGGTAGATCGGACGATCGTGCCGGAGCCCGGCTCCACGCACCACCGAGGTGGCGACGGGCCGTCCATCCACGAGCACCACGAGCTCGTAGGAGGCAAACTGTCCGACGCACTCCACCCGCCGCCGCATATGTTCCGCCACCCGCTCCAGCTCCTCGTCGGAGAGGGTACGGCAGACCTCGATGCGTTCGGGCCGGGCGCTCCAGGAGAGCCGCAGCCGCCCCGCGTCGCCCGGGTGGAACGGCACCGGCGTCGCCGAGCCGGCCGCGATCGCCGCCAGCGCGATCGAGGTGGCCAGAAGGGCGCCGATCCCCCGCACCAGCCTTGCCGTCGTCATCGGGCGCTCGCCTCGTCGAGCGGAACCGGATCGCAGATGACGTCCACATCCATTGCTTCCTCGGGGAGGGGCTGGTCGAGCTGCGCCAGCTCTCCGCGGAACTGCTCGCAGGCCGCGACGGCCGCACGCACATCCCCGGGCGCGAAGGTCACGATCCGGACGCGGCGCCGGTCCACCCGTTCCTGCAGCTCCGCCTCGCGATCGTTGAAGAGGCGCTCGCGGAGCCACTTCGGGCCCTCACGATTGACGCAATCGCGCTCCGGACAGCTTCCGACGACGACACCCGGAGCCCCGGCGCGAACGAAGAGCTCCACCACCGAGGAGTGGAGATTTCCGGCGCAGGTCACCATGTGGATGTGCGCACCGCGCGCCCGCACCGCCTCCACATGCGACGCCGGCGCGTTGGCGCAACAGATGGCCACCACGGGTCGCCTCCCGTCCTTCCCATATCCCGGAAGAACTTCGGCACGCATGA
This sequence comes from Gemmatimonadales bacterium, assembly GCA_035765075.1. Lineage (GTDB taxonomy): Bacteria > Gemmatimonadota > Gemmatimonadetes > Gemmatimonadales > GWC2-71-9 > CAMLLJ01. The sequence goes on along the minus strand of DASTYH010000258.1, from coordinate 5,265 downwards.
CGGCGAGCTGATCCCGTCCGGTTCGCCCGGGGGGGCCCACTCCCATCGGGGCGCACGAGCCGGCACAGATGCCGCAGCTCACGCAGCGCTCGGGATCCACCAGTGCGACCAGCGTGGGGCGGTCATCGGCGCGCGGTACCATCGTGATCGCGTCCCACGGACAATCCTGCGGGCACTGGTTGCACCCCGTGCAGAGTCGCGGGTCCACGACGCTCGGCGCCCAGCTTCCCTCGCGTGGCCGCCGCGTCCATCGAGGCACGAGCGCCAGCGCGAAGGCGGCCGCGATTCCCCCGCCCCACACCACGCCGGGCGCCAGTTGCTCGGTGATAGGCAGCCACCAGGCCGCGAAGAGGTTGGTGGGCGTCGTGGCAGCCAGCTCGAACGCCGTGGCCGGGGCCCCGAGCGCGGCGGGCCAGACTACGGCGAGTGCCGTGAGCGCGACGATGATCGCCCAGCTGACACGCCGGGGAGGGAGCAACACCGGCCGCGCGAGCCGGGAGACATGGAGCCAGAGCATCGCCCCCATGGCGAGCGGCACCGCGATGTGCACGAAGAGGTTCACGAAGAAGAACGCCTCGGGCACCGGGCCGTCGCCGGCGAAGATCCGGCTGATGGGCTCGGAGAAGATCGGGAGGGCATCGAGCAGGCGTCCTCCCTCGCGCGCGAGCCGCTCGCCGAAGCTGTCCCATGCCATCACGAAGCCGGTCCAGGCGCAGACGAGGCCCGCGCCGAGCAGCGTCAGTCCCGAGACCCAGGCGAGGGTGCGGGGCCCCCAGCTGCGTGCCTGCGCGAACATGCGGAGGAGGTGCAGCAGCGCGGCGACGATGAAGAGATCGGAGGCGTAGCGATGCAGGCTTCGGATCCAGCTGCCGAGCCAGGGATCGTCCGCCAGACGCGCCACGGACGCCGAGGGAGCGCCAAGCCGGTAGAAGAGGAGGAGGTAGACCCCGGTGCCGATGAGGACGAGCAGCATCGCCACGGCCACGGTCCCGCTCTGGTGCAGGGGATTCCAGCGCCAGCCGTAGAGACGCGTGGCCGCGGCGTCGAGGGCGCCCAGCAGGCGGCGGGCGGCGCGTTGCGGGATGGGCATGGGGGTCTTGCGGAAATAATATCATCTTGCCATGATATTTGCCAGCATTCCCCGCTCCCAGGTACCCCCGACATGTGGATCTCGAGCACCGCCCGGCTGGCGATCCATGCCGTCCTCCGTATCTCGGAGGCGGAGGAGCACCGCCTGGTGTCGGTCGAGGAGGTCGCCGCCGCGATCGGGTGCCCGCGCAATTACCTGTCGAAGACGCTGTATGCCCTGGCGCAGGCCGGCATCCTCCGCTCGGAGCGGGGGCGCGGGGGCGGGTTCCAGCTTGCGGGCCGTGCCGACCGGCTCACGCTCGCGCGGATCATCGAGCCGTTCGAGCCGGCGGCCGAGCGGCGCTGCCTCCTCGGCCGCCCCATGTGCGGCGATGCGGACCCCTGCCCTGCGCACGAGCGATGGAAGCTCGTCGCGGAGCGTACGAAGGCGTTCTTCCAGACCACGACGATCGCGCAGCTTCAGCGGTAGCAGTCACCCGAACTCGAGGACGCCCCATGGACCCGTCCGCCGCCCCTCCCGATGATGCGGCCGAGAAACCCCCGTTCGGCCAGCGCCTGTTCGACAACATGTACCTCCTGCTGTTCCTCGGCGTCCTCGTGATGCTCGTCGTGTTCACCGCGTGGGGCATGTGGGAGATCGTCTCCATGCCCGCCGGCACCCTCCCCTAGGAGATCGGCATGCTCACCAAGGTTCATACGGGACTGGACCCGGTGCCGGGGGTGTGGTGGAAACCGGCACACAAGGCGGAAAAGATCTGGGTGTCGATCGCCTTCGCCTGGTGCATCGTGCTCTTCGCCATGATGCCGCTCTGGCACTGGAAGGGGGGACAGAATCCCTCCGGCGTGCGGACCCGGGTCGATCCCCGCGCGTACTACGCCCGTACCGTGGAGTTCGCCAACCAGTACAAGGTGGGGACCGATCGGGGGCTGCCCATCGTGGCGCCGCCGGCCGGCGCCGACGTGTACCTCGTGGGCCTCACCTATCAGTGGTACCCGATCCTCCGGCTCGAGCAGGGGAAGGAGTACATGCTGCACATGTCGGCGCTCGACGTGAACCACGGCTTCTCGCTCTACCCGATCAACGTGAACTTCGCCGTGGTCCCGGGCTTCGACTATGCCCTCAGGGTGACGCCCACCGTGGCCGGGGATTTCCGCATCATCTGCAACGAGTTCTGCGGAATCGGCCACCATACCATGGTGGGCCGCGTCATCGTCGTGGACTCGACCGGCGCCACCGTCGCCGACAAGAGCGGCGCGCGCGTGGGCCATGGAGGTGACCTGTGAGTGCCACCGCCATCCCGGCCCCCGGCACACCGCCGCGGGCCGAGCGCAGCTTCCGCATCTGCCCGGCCACCAATCGAAAGATCGATCTCGGCGCCGAGCGCCTCATCCGGGTCAACGCCGTCGTCGGGGTCGTGGCGCTCCTCATCGGCGCGACCGCGGCCATCCTGCTGGCGCTGACCCGCTGGCAGGCGGTGCACCTGCTGCCGGAGGTGTGGTACTACCGCATCCTCGGCGTGCACGGGATGAACATGCTCATCTTCTTCATCATCTTCTTCGAGATGGCGGTGCTCTGGTTCGCCTGCACCGTCCTCCTCAACGCCCGGCCGGCGGCGCCCCGGTACGGGTGGTTCAATTTCGGGCTGATGCTCGCGGGCTCGCTGATGGTGGAGGCGATGCAGTGGAGCGGCAAGGCAGACGTGCTCTACACCTCGTATCCGCCGCTCAAGGCGCATCCGCTCTTCTACCTGGGGATCATCCTCTTCGCGGTGGGGGCGCTCGGCGTCGTGGGGCAGTTCTTCGCCACGGTGACCATCGCGCGGCGGGAACGGACCTTCATCGGGTCCATGCCGCTCGTGGTGTACGGCGCGATGACGGCGGCGATCATCGCGGTGATCACCCTGCTTCATGGAGCGATGGTATACATCCCGACCTTCCTCTGGTCGGTCGGACTCCTGGAGGGGGTGAACCCGCAGGTCTACCGGCTCCTCTGGTGGGGGCTCGGCCACTCGGCGCAGCAGATCAACGTCGCCGCGATGGTGGCCATCTGGTACATGCTGGGAGCGCTCACCGTGGGCGCGGTGGTGCTGAACGAGAAGGTCAGCCGCTCCGCCTTCTTCCTCTACATCCTCTTCATCTCGATGGCGTCAGCACACCATCTCCTGGTGGACCCCGGCTTCGGCCCGGCATGGAAGATCGTGAACACCTCCTACTTCATGTACATGGCGGTGCTCGCCTCCATGGTGCACGGCTTCACGGTGCCGGCCGGGATGGAGCTCGGCATGCGGCTCCGCGGCTACACCAACGGAATATTCGAGTGGCTCCGGAAGGCCCCCTGGGGCGATCCCGGATTCTCCTCGCTCGTGCTCTCGGTCGTCGTGTTCGGCTTCTTCGGGGGTATCACCGGCGTCACGATCGGCACCGAGCAGATCAACATCATCGCCCACAATACCCTCCGGATTCCCGGGCACTTCCACGCCACGGTGGTGAGCGGCACGGCCATGGCCTTCATGGGTGCCACCTACTATCTCCTTCCGCTCGTCTTCCAGCGGAAGGTGGCGTACTGGAAGCTCGCCCGGATCCAGCCCTATCTCTTCGCGGGCGGGATGCTGCTCGTGGAATTCGGGATGACCTTCGCGGGCAGCTTCGGCGTGCCCCGGCGGCACTGGGATATCTCCTTCGCGCAGTCGGCGTTCGACGTTCCCTTCAGCCCCATCGTCGACCTCTTCATGGCCATGGTGGGCATCGGCGGGATCATCGCCGTGCTGGGAGCGTACGCCTTCATCCTGATCGCCGTGAAGTCGGTCTTCTTCGGCGAGCGGGTGACGGAGTTCGCGCGCGGCACCGCGGTGGCGGGAATACCGCAGGGCCTCACGAATCCCCCGGTCCATCCGGCCAACGTGAATGAGCTGAACGAAGAGCTTCACGCGCCGGCGCGCGGCTGGGTGGGCCCCACGCCCGGCACCCTGGTGCTCGTCGGCGTCTTCTTCCTCGCGTTCATGCTGTACTACTTCACCAACTGGAAGCTGCTCAGTTTCCTGTGGAAGATCGGATAGCGACGGCGCGCGCCGAGCGGCCGGGGGGAGCGCTCATCGCGCTGGCGGCGATCATCGTGATCACCGCGGCGTGGTGGGCGCTCGCGCTCTGGCCCGCCGGCGCCGCCGAGCCGGAGTGGCTTACCCGTACCCGGGCGGCCTGCTTCGGCTCCCCGCGGGGCGGTCTGCCCAATGCCGGGGGGTGGATCCTCCTCCTTGGCGAGCCGGCGGGAATGCTCGCGGCACTGGTCGCGGGCTGGGGGCGTTCGCTCCGGCGGGATCTCGCGTGGGTCGGCGCGCATCCCGTGCGCCGCGCCGCGGCGCTCGTCGTGACCGCCGTGCTGCTCCTCGCCACCGGCGCACTCGGCTTCCGCGTGGCGCGTGCCTGGGAGACCGGCGGCACGATGGAAGTGGCATTCGGGGGGACGGCGCGGCGGGTGAGCCGCGACCTTCCCGCGATCTCCCTCATCGACCAGGAGGGGCGCCGCACATCGCTCGGCGACCTCCGCGGAACTCCCGTCATGGTCACCTTCGCGTTCGGGCACTGCGCCACCGTCTGCCCGATCGTCGTGACCGACCTCCAGGCGGCGAGACGGACGGCCAACCGGCCGGACGTTCCGCTGGTGGTGATCACGCTCGACCCGTGGCGCGACACGCCGGAGCGTCTCCCCACGCTCGCCCGGCACTGGAAGCTCAGCGGGCCGGACCGCGTGCTCTCGGGCGAGGTCGGGGACGTGACGCAGGTGCTCGACGAGCTCGCCATCGCCCGGCGGCGCAACGAAACGACGGGCGACATCGATCACGCCACCGCCGTCCTGATCCTCGACGGCGAGGGGCGGATTGCGTGGCGCGTGGATGGCGGATCGGGCGGTATCGCGGAGGTGCTCGCGGGCGCGCATTGAGCAGGGGTGTGCCCGGCCCTACCCGTACCGGAGCCGGCCCCGCACCAGCCGGGCCGGCGGCACGAGACGGTGCGGCTCGGCGACACCTTCGTCCCGGATGTGCGCCACCGGCAGCCCGAGCGAGAGCACGACATCCGCGATGAGCCGCCGGTGACAGCGCCACCAGAGGAGCTCGGCGCAGAGCACGGCGGTGCGGAGCCCACGTGCGAGCATGAGGAGGGCGAAGAGCCCCTCGGCGA
>DASTYH010000257.1:0-13797 GCA_035765075.1 Gemmatimonadales bacterium | reverse complement strand
GCGGGATCGGGCCGCGCGGCCATCGTCGTCACGCATCACCTCGCCGAGGCGTGGGAGCTCGCCACCCGGGTGGCGGTGCTCTCGGCGGGGCGCTGGGTCATGGACGAGCTCCGGAGCGGAGCGCTCGACGATTTCCTCCGGCGGACGGAGGGACTCGCCGGTGCGTGAGACCCTCGGGGCGGCCCTCGCGATCGCGGGGAAGGACCTGCGCGGCGAGCTCCGGAGCCGGACGGCGCTCGTCTCGGCCCTCGTCTTCGCTGCGCTGATCCTCGTCGTCTTCAGCTTCTCCCGCGACCCGGGCCGCCTCTCCTCCGCCGACCTCGCCCCGAGCGCCCTCTGGATCACCTTCGCCTTCGGGGCGATGACGGCGCTCAACCGGGCCTTCAGCGTCGAGCGGGAGCACGCCGCGATGGATGCGCTCCTCCTCGCGCCGATCCCCCGCGAGTCGATCTTCCTCGGCAAGCTCATCGGCAACCTCGCCTTCGTCTTCATCGTCGAGGCGGTGACGCTCCCCCTCTTCGCCATCTTCTTCAATGCGCCGGTCGGCGCCACCCTCACGGGGATCGCGCTCACCAGCATCCTCGCCACGATCGGCTTCGTCGCGGTCGGGACGGTCTTCAGCGCCATGGCGGTGCGCACGCGCTTCGCGGAGCTGATGCTCCCGGTGCTCCTCCTGCCGTTCATGGTCCCGCCGCTGATCGGCGCCGTCCAGGTGACCGCGCGCCTCTTTGCCGATCGGCCGTTGAGCGAGGTTACGGGGTGGCTTAGGTTACTCGCGGTCTACGACGTGATCTTCGTGACGCTCTGTACCGTCGTCTTTCCCTCGGTGGTGGACGAATGACCGTACCCGGATCGCCGCTCCCCGGACCCATCGCGCCGCGCACCGTGCGCGCCGGCTTTGCGCTGAGCATCCTCTCGCTCCTGGCGCTCGCCGTCATCTACGTCCTGGCGATCCGGTTCACGCCGACCGAGGCGTCACAGGGTTTCGCGCAGAAGATCTTCTACATCCACGTGCCGGCGGCGTGGATGGCGCTGCTCACCTTCTCGGTAGTGGGCATCGTGAGCGCGCTCTATCTGTGGCTCAAGGACCCGCGCCTCGATCTCTTCGCCGAGTCGGCCGCCGAGGCGGGCGTGGCCTTCAGCGTCGTGATGCTCACGACCGGGCCCCTCTGGGGGAAGCCGGTCTGGGGCGCATGGTGGCAGTGGGATGCGCGCCTCACGCTGACGCTCTTCCTCTTCTTCCTCTACGTCGGCTACCTCTCGCTCCGCTCCGCGGTGCACGACCCGGCGGAGCGGGCCCGGTTCAGCGCCGTCGTCGCCATCCTCGGCCTCTTCCTGGTGCCCTTCGTGCACCTGAGCGTGTACCTCTTCCGCACCATCCACCCGCTGCCGGTGGTACTCAAGCCGAGCGCTCCCTCGCTCCCCGGGTCGATGCTCCAGGTGCTGCTCCTTTCGCTCGCCGTCCACACGCTCCTGGGCTTCGGCTTCATCCTCGCCCGGTACGGCATTGCCCGGAACGACGCGGCGCGCCCGCAGGAGGCCCTCGATGGATGAGCTTCCCCGCAACGCGGGCTACGTCATCGCCGCCTACGCCATCGCCGCGGCGGTGTACCTCGGGTATTTCGTGCGGCTGGTGCGGAAGCGCAGACGGATGGTCGACGGTAGACGGTAGACGCTGGACGCTGGTCGCGGGACCGTTTACGGCAGGCAATTAGGGTAGCCAGCAGCCAGCAGCCGGCAGGCGCGGCATACTCCATTCCCCCCTTCAGCAAAGGTCTGCTCCCATGCCCCCTCTCGGTCGCCGGTTTGCGGCAGAGCTGATCGGCACGTTCGGCCTCGTCTTCTTCGGCAGCGCCTCGGTCATTGCCAGCGCCTTTCCGGGAACGGAGGTCGGGCTCACCGGCATTGCGCTGGTGCACGGGCTCGCGCTCGCCATCGGCGTCTCCGCCACGATGCACATCTCGGGAGGCCACCTGAACCCCGCGGTGTCGCTGGGGCTGCTCGTGGGCCGGCGCATCGACGTGCGGGTCTTCGTGGTGCACGTGGCGGCGCAGCTGGTGGCGGCGGTGCTCGCGGCGCTGGCGCTCCAGGCGGCGTGGCCCGAGAGCATCGCGAGCATCGTGGCCTACGGCACCCCGCAGCTCGCGCTGAGCGTGAGCCTCGGCCAGGGGATCTGGCTCGAGGCGCTGATGGGCTTCTTCCTGATGTCGGCGGTGTACGGCACGGCGGTGGCCCTGCGCTCGCCGCGGATCGGGGGCTTCGGGATCGGGCTCACGCTGGTGTTCCTCATCGTGGGCCTTGGCCCCCTCACCGGGGCGGCGGTCAATCCCGCGCGCGCGCTCGGTCCCGCCATCGCCTCGGGTACGTGGACCGGCCAGATCGTCTACTGGATCGGGCCGGCCATCGGCGCGGTGCTGGCGGGGCTGCTGTGGGACCGGTTCCTGCTGAAGAACGAGGCGGCGGGCTGAGCGCCGCCTACGGCTCGCGGCGGAAGAGGAGGCTCGCGTTGACGCCCCCGAACCCGAACGAATTGCTGAGCAGGTATTCGGGCGAGGCGTCGCGGCCGCCGGTGGCGAGGTAGTCGAGATCGCACGAGGGATCGGCGCGCTCGAGGTTGAGCGTCGGCGGGATCCAGCCGCGCCGAGCCACGAGCCCGCAGATGGCGGCCTCGATGGCGCCGCTCGCTCCGAGCGCGTGGCCGTAGTAGCCCTTGGTGCCGCTCACGGCGAGCCGGTAGGCGTGCTCGCCGAAGACCGCCTTCACCGCGGCGGTTTCGGTGGGATCGTTGAGCGGGGTGGAGGAGCCGTGCGCGTTGAGATACGCCACCTCGCCGGGCCCCACGGCCTGCTCGGCGAGCGCGATGCGCATGGCGCGCGCGGCCTGTGAGCCGTCCGGACGCGGGGCCGTCATGTGATGCGCATCGTTCGTGAGGCCGTAGCCGCAGATCTCCGCGTAGACCGGGGCGCCGCGCGCCAGCGCCCGCCCCCGCTCCTCCAGCACCACCACCGCCGCTCCCTCCCCCATCACGAATCCGTCGCGCCCCGCATCGAAGGGCCGGCTCGCGTGCGCGGGATCGTCGTTGCGGGTGGACATGGCCCGGATGAACGCAAAGGCGCCGAAGCAGAGCGGGGCGAGCGGCGCTTCGGCGCCCCCCGCCACCATCGCGTCCGCATCGCCGCGGACGATGGCGCGAAAGGCTTCCCCGATCGCGATCGTGCCGGAGGCGCAGCTCATTCCGTTGGTGGAGTTGGGGCCGCTGAGCCCGAAATCGATGGCGATGTTGCAGCTCGCCGCACCCGCGAACACGCTGAGCGCGAGCCACGGGTCCACGGCGCGCGGGCCCTCCTGATAGAACGTCCGGGATTGCGCTTCCCCGTGCGCCACGCCGCCGAGGGCGGTCCCCATCATCGCGCCGATGCGATCGCGGTCCTCGCGTGCGGGATCGAGCGCCGCATCGGCGAGCGCGAGCCGCGTGGCGGCGACGGAAAACTGGGAGAAGCGATCGAGCCGGCGCGCGCGCCGCTCCTCGATGTGGTCGGTCGGGTGGAAGTCGCCCACTTCGGCGGCGATGCGCGAGCGGAAGGGTGACGCGTCGAATCGGGTGATCGCCCGCACCGCGGAGCGGCCGCCCCGGAGGCCGCTCCAGAGCGCGTCGACGCCCACGCCGATCGGCGTGATCGCCCCGATCCCCGTCATCACCACGCGTCGTGCCGTCACCGGGTCGCTCCCTTCTCGATCTCCCGCCGGATGCCCGCCAGCGTGCGCGACGCGATGCCGTGCACGAAGACCGGGCCGATCACCCATTCGGCGGCGGGCCGCCGGATGAGGGGCCACCGCGGTCCGTCCCACTCGTGAACGATGCGCACATCCACGACGCCCGGGTCGGGGGAGTCGGCAATCTTCCACTCCACCGCCATCCCCGCGGTGACTCCCCGCACGTGGCGATACCGGATCGTTGCCGCGCCGGGGTCGATCGCCATCTCCGAGACCCACCATGTGGGATAGCGGAGGCGGCCGAAGGGGCGCCACGCCGCCATCTCCACCAGCGCTCCCGCCGCCCGGCGCTCGAGGATCCGGACCCAGCGGTAGTGCGGCAGGATCTCCGGCCAGCGCTCCACGTCGGCTGCCGCATCGAAGACGGCCCGGGGCGCGCCCCTGATCCGGATGGCGTCGACGGTGCGCATCATGGGGCGTGCGCCGCTCCGGCCCGCCAGACGGCAACGAGACGCCACCCGGGGCGGCGGTGCACCTCCGCCTCCGGGGGAAGGAGTGACGCCAGTTCGCTCCGGGTGTAGCCTCGCCGGATCGACGTGTGCCCGTCGGCGATGGTCACCGGATCGAACCGGAGGAGGCGCGCGCCGACCGTAAAGCCGGCCGCGGCGAGGCGGGAGCGCCGGAGATCGGCCACGACGAGCGCCCGGCGCGCGATCTGATGGCACGAGCGGAAGAGGGTCGCGGCGGACCCGGGGGCGAAATGATGCGCCACCTGGCTCAGCAGGACGATGTCCACGCTGCCGGGACGGCAGGGAAGGGCCCCGGCGTCCCCGACGATCATCGGGACCCCCTCCTCGCGGGCGAGATGCGCGGCGACGCGGCTCCGCTCGAGGCCGCGCGCCGCGATGCGGATGCCGCGTCGGCGGCCCCATCGTTCCGCCGCGCGCGGGAGGTCGCCCGCGCCGGTCCCGATGTCGAGGAGGGAGATGCTGGCGCCGGCGGGGACGTCGGCGAGCGCGCGGGCCAGGCCCCAGAGCGCCGCGGCGGTGCCGCCGAACCAGCGGTTGGCGCGCGCGATGTGCCTGAGCGACGCGCGCACCGCGGCCGGATCGGAGGCCGGGTCGTCGAGCAGCTCGATGCCGACGGCACTCCGGTCGAGCGCGCCGGGCTCAGCCGAGCGAGCCGTAGCCGCCCCGGAAGTAGAGGAGGGGACGCGCCTCGCGCGCCATCCCCCCGATCACCCGTCCCACGACGATCACGTGGTCGCCCGCCTCGTGGACCGCCTCACGATTGCAGTCGATGTACGCGAGCGCCCCGTCGAGGAGCACGAGGCCCCGCTCGTTCAGGTGATAGCCCACGCCGTCGAAGCGCCCCTCGTGCGGTCCGGCAAAGCGGCGGGAGATCTCCTCCTGGTCCTCCGCCAGGACGTTGATCGTGAAATGCGGCGCCGAAATGATGGGCGCGTACAGATGGGCGGCGCGGTCGATGCAGATCGAGACGAGCGGGGGAACGAGCGAGACGGAGGCGAGGCTGTTGGCCGTCATCCCCACCGAGCGGCCGGTACGGTCGAGAGTCGTCACGACGACGACGCCGGTGGCAAAGCGGCCGAGGAGCTGGCGGAAGACGGCGGGATCGACGTCGGCCACCGTCAGAGCACCATGCGGGCGAGGAAGCGCGGATTCAGGACGGCGCCGGCGGGGAGGAGCTCCCCGGTCACCGCGACGAGCCGGTGCGCGAGGTTGCGCCGCTCGAGCCGGCCGACCGCCGCGTCGAAGAGCGCCGGATACGCCATCGCGCCGGCGATCAGCCGCTCGACGACCCACTTTCCGGCAAAGGCGCGCCGCCGCGCCGCGGCGTACGATGCCAGCGCGCTTGCGCGCACCGGGCCGGCGTGCGCGAGCGCCCGCGAGAGGGACGCCGCGAGGAGCTCGGCGCCACGGAGCGCGCTGCAGACGCCGTCGCCGGTGAAGGGGTCAAAGAAGTCGGCGGCATCGCCCACGAGGGCGCCGCCGTGCGCGATGACCCTTCGCGAGCGTGCGGCGAAGGGTCCGGTCACCAGGACGCGCCGGACGATCGGCGCCCGGGCCACCCGCTCGGCGAGCGCCGGGAAACGGCCGAGCGCTTCGCGGAAGAACGGCTCGGCGCGTCCGCGCGCTTCCCGCGCCTCCTCCGCGGGCACGACGAGCGCGACGTTGACGCGTCCCGCCGGCAGGGGGTTGACGCCGGCATAGCGGCGATCGGCCACGAACATCTCGGCCCGCCCCGCCGGCCCCGCCACTCCCTCCATGTGCGCCACGAATGCGAGCCGGCGCGGCCTCCCGTGCATGCGCCGCCCCATGTGCTTCGCCACGAGCGAGCGGAGCCCGTCCGCGCCGATGGTCACGCGGGCGGTGAGCGCGCGCGAGCGCCCGTCGGGCCCGCGGACGACGGCCCCGCCGATCCCGCCATCCTCGTGGACCAGCGCCTCGACCGCCGTGCGCTCGAGCACCGTCGCTCCCGCGGCCCGGGCCAGCGCCATCAGCTCGGCATCGAGCACGGCGCGCGGGAGGCAGAGCCCCTGCGCCCGGAACGGAGTCGCGCCGGCGCGCGCGAAGATGCCTTCGAGGCGCGCGCCGCGTGCGGCGGTCACCCGGATGCCGTCGAGGGGCTCCGCGCGCGCGTCGATGCGGCCCAGGATGCCGAGCCGGTCGAGGACCCGGAGCGCGCCGGGCGAGAGATAGTCCGCGCACGCCTTCTCCCGCGGGAACGCCGCGCGCTCGGCGACCACGACCCGCCACCCCGCGCGCGCGAGGAGCGCCGCGGTGGCGCTCCCCGCCGGGCCCGCGCCCGCGATCAGCACGTCAGCGGATGCGGCGATACTCGAAGCCATCGAGGAGCATGCGGTCCGGGTCGAAGCCGGGGAAGGAGAGGGCAAAGGTGGCCTGCTCGTCGCCCGTGAAGCGGAGCGTGATCGTGGCGGGGCCGAGGTTCCAGGTGCACTCGCTCAGCTGCGTGCGGGGAAAGCCCTCGTTCGCGGAGAACGTGGTGATGGCCCGGATGCAGCTCCCGTCCGCGTTGAACAGCCAGTGCACCGTGGTCGTGACGATGTCGCCTTCGAGGGGGTCGATCTCGAAGCGTTCCCACTCCCCGATGAGCGTGCTCAGCGATCCCGGCGCGCCGTTCCCCCCGCTCTGGGCGGGACCGAACGGGAGGTCGGAGACTTCCCCGGGCGTCGTGGGCTCGGCGCTGCACGCGGCGAGCACGAGTGCGATCACTGCAGCAGTGCGAGCCAGCCCGCCCCGCCCAGCGCGGCGAGCGCGGTGGCCATGCCGTTCACCCAGTCGTTGGTGAGCCATCGGAATCCTCCCTCGTGGACCGTGGCCGCGCCGCAGCGGTGGCGGGGCCATTCGCTCGCGAGCCGGCAGGCGGGGCACGTGAAGCGCGCCTGCACCGTTCCGCCGAGCACCGAGTCGGCCAGCATCCCGGTCATCCCTATCATAACGCCCGCCGGAAAGAGTGCCGGGTCGCGCGACACACTCGCGGCGGCGGCGGCCACGAGCGCGGCGCCGGCGAGGGCGCCGGCGGTCCCGGCCACCGTCACGCCCCCGCCCGTGCCGGGGGGAACCGGCCGTCCGGTCACGAGGTGCCGGGGCAGGCGGCGGCTCAGCGATCCGAGGGAGGTGGCCCAGGTGTCGGCCGCCGCCGCCGCGAGCGCGGCGGTTCCGGCCCAGAGGGCGAGGCGCGGCGCGCCCGCCGCGGCCGCGATGACGGCGCCCGCGGCCGCAGCGCCGCCGTTGGCGAGCACCTGCCACTGGTCCCGGCGGTGTCCCTTCGGATCGAGAAGCGTCCGGCCGGATTCGAGGCGCGAGACGGCGCTCGCGGAGACGAAGAAGGCGGCGAGCGCTGCCCCGGCTGCCCACCCCGCCGCGGCGAGGAGGAGCGTGCCGACGAGCGCCGCCAGGGCGGCGCCGCGAGGGGTGAGCGCGCCGAGCCGGGCGCCGGCGGCGGCCACGAGGAGGGAGAGGGCCCCCGCGAGGAGCGGGGAGATGGCCGGAGCGATCAGGGGGCCTGGTGTCGCAACGCCTCGAGGATCCGCTGGCGCAGGGCGTCGGGGCAGCGGATCCGGGTGGCGCGATCGCCCAGCATGGCGAGGAAATTCCGTTCGAAGCTCGCGTGGGCAAAGCAGGGGGCGCACCGAGCGAGGTGCCGCTCGATGAGGGGGCCGAGGCCCGGCGTCTCCTCCTGCCGCAGATAGTCCTGGAGCTCGGCGAGCGCCCGCTCGCAGTCCATGGCCTCGCTCATCCTGCCTCCCCGGGCTTGAGGTAGCCCATCGCCACGGCGTAGTCGTAGAGCTCCCGCTGCAGCAGCCGGCGCGCCCGGAAGAGGCGGGACTTGAGCGTGCCGATCGGGATCTCCAGCGCGGCGGCAATCTCCGCGTAGCCGAGTCCCTCCATGTCGCTCAGCACGAGGACCTCGCGGAAATCGGGCGGGAGCCGGTCCACGGCCTCGAGCACGCGGGCGTCCACGATCCGCGAGAAGAACTCGCCCTCGGGATCGGTGTCGGCTACCGCGCGGTAGATCGCCCACGGGTCCACCGCCTCGAGGTCCACCGGCACCGGCTCGCGCCGGCGGCGCCGGTAGTCGTTGATGAACGTGTTGCGGAGGATCGTGACGAGCCAGGCCCGCGCGTTGCTGCCGGCGCGGAAGCCGTTCCATCCCCGCAGCGCCCGGAGCATCGTCTCCTGCACCAGGTCCTGCGCCGCCGCGTCCTCCCCGGTGAGCCGGAGCGCCACGCGGTACAGCGTGTCGAGGTGCGGGAGCGCTTCGAGCTCGAAGTCGGCGGGGGCGGCGGCCGGATGCGTCATCTCGTGAATGAACAGGAGGTGATGCGCGGGCACAAGCGTGCCCCTACCCCGTGCCGCATGCGGCGGCTAGATTCGCGCCTCCACTCGATCCGTGCGGAGCCTCTCTGTCCCCTCGCCGTCCGGCGGGACCTTCCCCCGTGGTCAAGGCGGTCGTCCCGCTCAGTCTGCTGGAAGCCATCCGGAGTCTCGACGCCCCGGTCGAGGATGGGCTCGATGATCTCGCGCCCGAGATCGTCTCGAAGCGCCTCGGACTCAGCGCCACCGTGGCGGCGCAGATCGCGCGCTACCGCGCCCTTGCCGAGCGGGACGCCGCCGTGCCGCGGGAGGAAGCCGAATCGGTCTTCCGCCTCGTGGGGCGCCGGAGCGATGCGCCGCTCGTCTTTGCCGACGCCGGCCGACGGGCCGCGCGGCACGCCGCGCGCCGGGTGGCGGCCGGGGCGCTCGGCCGCGTGGCGCCGAATGCGCTGGGACGCCGGCTCGCGGCGCGCGCGGCGGCGCGGGCGGCCCGCGAGGTATTCGACGCCGACGTGAAATTCTCCGGGGGCCTCGCCGAGGTCCGCTCGGAAGCTCCCGTGGCGGCGGAGGCGTGGCCCGGCGGCGAGGCGTGCCCCTTTCATGCGGCGGCCTTTGCCGAGCTGTTCCGCCTGCTCACCGGATTCGAGGGCATCATGCGGCACGAGGGGTGTCGCGGACGGGGCGATCCCGCCTGCATCTGGCGGGCGGTGCCCGGAGGAGCGTACGAATGATCGACCGTGACGCGCTGCGCGCCGGCCTCGACGCCGCCGGCGCCGACGGCTGGCTGCTCTTCGACTTCCACGGCCTCAACCCCGTGGCAGGGCGGGTGCTGGGGCTCACCGGCATGGGTACCCGCCGGCTCTTCGCGCTCTTTCCGCGCGACGGGGAGCCGGTCGCGGTCGCGCACCGGATCGAGCTGCACCGCTTCGCGGGGTTCGAGGGCACGGTGCTTCCCTACGCGCGCTGGGAGGAGCTCCGCGAGGCGCTCGCCCCGCTGGTCGCGGGCCGGACGCTCGCCATGGAAGTCTCTCCCGAGGACGCCGTGCCCTACCTCGATCGCGTCCCCCACGGCGTGGTGGAGCTCCTCACCGCCCTGGGCGCTCGCATCGTGCCCTCCGGCTCGCTCGTGACGACCTTCAGTGCCCGCTGGACCGCGGCGGAGACCGAGGGCCATCTCGTCGCGGCGGAGGCGCTGGCCACCATCGCGCGGGAAGCGCTCGGCCGGGCGGTGCGGGAGGGCGGGAAGGGCCTGACGGAGACGGCGCTCCAGGCGGAGGTGATCGCCGCGATCCATGCCCGGGGGCTCGTCTTCGACCATCCCCCGATCGTGGCGTTCGGCGCCAACGCGGCCAACCCGCATTACGAGCCGGGACGGGAGGGCGATCCGCCGCTCGAGCCCCAGCAGGTGATCCTCCTCGACCTCTGGGCGGGCCCGGCGCTCGGAACGGTGTTCGCGGACCAGACCTGGATGGGATTTTCCGGGGAGCATCCGCCGGAGCGGGTGCTGCGCGTCTGGGAGGTGGTGCGCTCGGCGCGCGAGGCGGCGTGCCGCATGATCCGGGACCGGGTCGCGGCGGGCCGGGAGGTGCGGGGCTTCGAGGGGGACCGGGCGGCGCGGGCGGTGATCGAGGCGGCGGGCTTCGGCGCGAACTTCGTGCACCGGACGGGGCATTCGATCGACCGGGACCTGCACGGCTCGGGCCCCCACCTGGACGATTACGAGACGCACGACGACCGCCTGCTCGTGCCCGGGGTGGGCTTCTCGGTGGAGCCGGGGATCTACCTCCCGGGCGAGTTCGGGGTCCGGAGCGAGGTCAACATGTACTGGGGCGCGGCGGGTCCGACGGTCACGCCGGCGGAACCGCAGGCGGAGCTGATCACCCCCCTTTCCAAAGCTTCCGGTCCGCATTAGGATATCGGACTTCGTCAGCCAAAGACGGAAGCAGAGACGCGCCACCCCCCTGGCGCGAGCGGCACCGGCGCGGGCGCGGCCGGCGTTTCATGCGGCAACTACAGAGGTTTCAGGCAGTTACACATTGCCGTCCGGGAATTGGACGGTGTGTAACTTTTGCTTGACACATGTTTTGCGGGTTCGCATATTAGGCGACCGGCCATCTCCGGCCGGCACTTCCTAAAGGCTCAACGTTTCAGTCGGCATTCGTTGATCTCCTCAATCGAGTCCAGCAGTCGTGTCCCGTAGTCGGGCTTCCTGAGCCCAGCACCGGGGGCGCCCCGCCCCCGCTCCAAGTCGGCAGGTTCAGCAGGTTCACGCCTTTGGAGGATGTTTCCATGAAGCAAAGCTGTGTCAGCGCCTTCGCTCGCGGTGCGCGGGGTTTCGCGCTCGCGGCAGTCGCGCTGGGATTCGGAGCGTCATCGCTCCTCGCCCAGGCGACTGGTAAGATCGAGGGCAGGGTTCGCGACCAGGCGGGAGCGCCGATCGCCAATGCCCAGGTGGTCATCGTCGGGTCCGCGTTCAGCGCCCTGACGAACCCCCAGGGGTACTACTTCATCAACAACGTCCCGGCCGGTACCGTGACGATGCGCGCGGCCTTCATCGGCTACCGCGCCGTCCGGGCCGAAGGGATCCGCGTGCTCGGCGGTCAGACGATCACGCAGGATTTCGCGCTGCAGGCCTCGACGGTCGAGGTCCAGGACATCGCGGTGACCTCCACGCAGCCGCTGGTGCCGCGTGACGAAGTCACCTCGAAGCAGCGGGTGGACGGGAGCTTCACCGACAAGCTGCCGGTGGACCGGATCGCGCAGGTGCTGACGCTGCAGCCGGGCGTCGTGGCCAGCACGAGCGGCAACACCCTCTCCATCCGCGGCGGCCGCGAGGACGAGGCCGCCACCTACGTCGACGGCGTCCCGGTCACCCCGGGCAACCGCGGCATGGGCAATGGCGGCGGCAACCAGATCGGCATCGCCACCAACTCGTTCGAAGAGGCCTCCGTCACGACGGGCGCGTCCTCGGCCGAGTACGGCAATGCGCAGTCGGGCATCATCAACATCGCCACCCGCACGGGCGGCGCCGACCGCTACAGCGGCAACATCGGGTGGGAGACGGACGATCTCTTCCCGAACACCATGAGCACCGGCTTCAACCGGGTGCAGGCGAGCTTCGGCGGGCCGCTCATGGGCGGCCTCACGTTCTTCCTCTCGGGCGCGCTCGAGGGCTCGCGGTACAGCTATGCCGGCCGCGGGGCCGAAGCGTTCCCGACGTTCATCCGGGCGGGCGTGGACACCACGGTGGCCGTGGCCGTCGAGCCGGGGAGCGCCACTTCCGACACGACGCTGGTCCCGGTGTACAACCTGGCCATCGCCCGGGGTGAGTGCGACCGCTTTGCGAACAGCACCAACGCCGAGATCGCCGACAACTACGGCGTTCCCTGCCAGGGCGCGCGGAATCCCCGCAACGCCACGTCGGTGTATCAGCTGCAGGGCAAGCTGAACTACTCCTACGGCAGCGGCTCGCGCATGGCGTTCCTGGTGCTGGCGAGCCAGGGCCAGAATCGCGGCGGGCTTTCCTTCAACGCCAACCCGAGCCTCATCGGCGGCGACCGCAACTGGAACCGCGTCTATCAGGTCAACTGGACGCAGAACCTCTCGCGCTCGGCGGAGCGCGCGCTCGCGCTCGACGCGAGCGTGTCGTACCAGCAGGACCGCCGCATCGTCGGCCCGCTCACGCCGGAGTCCGAGCTCTCCACCCGGAACAAGTTCGGCGGCTTCATCATCGCGCCGCTCGAGTTCCTCTTCGACTTCGAGACGTTCCCGCTCGATTCGCAGCTGATCGAGAACTACCGGCAGAACGATCCGACCTCGCGCCGGACGCCGTACGACCTGCAGAACGTCGACCAGTACCGGACCGTCAACCAGTTCCGCGACGACGCCTACGGCTTCCTGGGCGCCACCGAGAGCGGCGCGCCGACCGGCGCCATCACGCTCTATCGTGAGAACCGGCTCGTCGGGAAGGCGGCGGTGGACTGGCAGTTCGACCGTTACAACCGTGTCCGCTTCGGCGGCGAGTACACCGCCTACGAGAGCGACTACTACAATCACGGCCTGATCAGCCAGGCGTTCTCGAACGCCTACATGGAAGAGCCGCGGCGCTGGAGCGGCTTCGTCGAAGACCGCCTCGACCTCGGTGACGTGGTCGTGGTGGGTGGCGTGCGCTACGACGCGTACGACACGCGGGCGAGCCGGCCGTACGCCCTCGACACGATCCAGACGCTGGCGGGCGGCGCGGCGAGCCCCACCTACGGCACGTACCAGCCGTTCCCGCGCATCTCGAGCTACACCGATGCCGACGGCCTCCACACCTGCGTCGCGTCGGTCAACGACTGCTCGGCGGGTACGGCGCTGCCGCTCACGGCCTTCATCCGTGACGAGAAGCACACGTACGTGAGCCCGCACATCCAGGTGGCCTTCCCGGTGACCGAGAAGACGAACTTCCGTCTCTCGTACGCGCACCAGGTGCAGACGCCGGACTTCGGCATCCTGCTCAACGGGATCAACACCGACCTGGCCATCACCAACACGAACAACATCTACGGCTCCGACCTCGACTTCGGGAAGAGCATCACCTTCGAGTTCGGCATCCGGCACGCCTTCAGCGACGACATGGTGCTCGACGTCGCGGCGTACAACAAGGACAACCTGTCCAACGCGGCGGCCCGCCTGATCAGCCGTCGCGACCCGACCCGCGCCAACACCTCGGCCGACCTCCGGCTGATGACCAACGCGGACTTCGGCAACGCGCGCGGCATCGACGTGCGCCTCGACCGGCGGATCGGCAACTTCTTCAACGGCACGGTGGCGTACAGCTACTCGTCGGCGAAGAACACCGGCTCCGACCCCTTCACGTACACCACCTTCGGCTCGCGGATCGTGAATGCGGTCTCGGGCGGCAACCAGCCCCCGCCGCAGGCCACGGCGCCGACGGACGAGAGCCGGCCGCACAACCTGGCCGGTGCCATCTCGCTCTCCTTCCCGGGTGACTTCAACGAGGGCTCCCTGGTGGGCACGCTGCTCCGGAACTCGGCGCTCTTCGCCACGTTCCGCGTGGCGAGCGGCACGGCGTACACCCGCTGCTCCGATCCGGGCAACGAGAGCGTCATCTCGGGCCAGGTCTGCGCCGAGGGTGGCTTCGAGGGCGGCCTCAACACGGCCCGCCTCCCGACCTTCAAGCAGTTCGACCTCAAGTTCACCAAGGGCTTCGGCCTCGGTG
>DASTYH010000256.1:0-2138 GCA_035765075.1 Gemmatimonadales bacterium | reverse complement strand
GCGGCGGGGGCGCTCCGCCAGCTCGATCCCGCCATCACCCGCCGGCGCCGGCTCCGCATGTTCGCCTTCTCGATCGAACCGGTCGAGGGAACGTTGCCCGCGCGGACCCATTGGGAGGAGCTCGAGCTGCTCCAGGAGTGGGGTTTCCAGGTCGAGCCGCACCGGCAGCGCTACGAGTCGCTGGCCGACGTGCAGGCCGCCGTCCCCAGCTTCGAGACGCTCATCGCGGTCCTCCCCTTCCAGGCCGACGGTGTCGTGATCAAGGTGGATCCCCTCGCGCTCGCGCTCGGCGTTGATCCGCTTGAAGTTCTCGTAGGGGAGATAGACCTCGCCCCGCACTTCCATCACCGCGGGCCACCTGGTGCCCCGGAGCGCGAGCGGGACGTCGCGGATCGTGCGGAGGTTGGCGGTGACGTTCTCGCCGATCACGCCGTTGCCGCGCGTGGCGCCCACCACGAGCCGCCCCGCCTCGTAGGTGAGGTTCACCGCGGCGCCGTCGATCTTCACCTCGGCGGTGTAGCCGCCGGTCCGCACTTCGGCCACGAGGCGCGCGTTCCGCTCCTCCCACGCGGCGAGCTCCTCCGCGTCGAAGGCGTTGGCGAGCGAGAGCATCGGACGGCGGTGGGGATGCTTGACGAGGGCGGAGGCGGGCTCCGCGCCGACGCGCTGCGTGGGACTGTCGGCAGTGGCGAGCTCGGGGTGCGCCGCCTCGATGGCCTGCAGCTCGCGAAAGAGGCGGTCGTACTCGGCATCGGGCATGATCGGCGCGTCGGCCACATAGTAGGCCTCGTTCGCATCGTCGATCAGGCGGCGCAGCTCATCCGCGCGGGCGGCGAGTGCTCCGCTGCCCTTCGTCACCGTCCCGTGGCCTCCTGGGAGATGACCGCCATCGTCACGCCGACCAGCCGCTCGATTTCCTCCGCGCTCGCCTTGGCCAGCGCGTCCTCGCCCCACGGCGTCTCGCGGTCGGCGAAGGCGTCGAGGAGCCGGCGGAGATAACCCACGAGGGCGGCGCGCTCCTGCTCCCGGCTCCGGTGCGTCGGCGACTGGCCCCGCCGCTCCTGCAGCCGCTCGAAGCGGTGCGCATTCCGGAGGGCGCGCGCCGTGAGACTCGCCACCACCTGGCAGAAGCGGACGTCGGCGTCGGAGAAGGGCGCGCCGTCACGGAAGGTGCGGAGGAAGATCGCGCCGATCGGGGCGCCCCTCCACGCGATGGGAATGACGGTGATGGACTTGACCCGGCGGTTGATGAGCGCGGTGCGCACGTGCCGGAGCGTCATGTCGGTGGAGACGTCGTCGATGTGGACCGTCTGCCCGGTCTGCAGCGCCTGCCTGAGCTCGGGATAGCGCTCCAGGTCCACGACGTAGTTCCGGATGCTCGGATCCTCGTAGCTCGCCACCAGGCGCACCGTGCGCCCGCCGCGCTCCGTGAGGAAGATCGACGACCGGTCCAGCCCGAACGCCTCGCCGAGCCGGCGGGCGACGGACTGCACGATATCCACGAACTGCAGCGACCCCGCGATCTCCTGCAGGATCTCGATGACCGCCAGCAGGTGACGCCGCTCCTGCTCGAGCGCCTGGACACGATTGGTCAGCCGCTCGACGTCATCCTGCCTCGGAATGACCGGTATCGTCATGGGTCGGGCCCGTCTGGAAGTGAAGCTCGAAGATAAGGGAGAATGGGCCGTGCGGAAACGGTGGCGCAAAGGCCACAGGTGCATGCGTTTGCGCGTCAAGAAAGTTGCCGCATACGAATGGGACGATACCCGGGGATGCGTGCCATGCCGCCGCTTCCGCCCCTCCCGCCTCTCCGGCAGGTCACGCCGAATCTGTGTATTCTCAAGGACGGATATTCCGTGTTCACCAGCGGCTCGTGCCGCGCTCCCGAGGGAGGCGCGGCGGATCGGAGGGAAGGATGCATCACGACAAGGACGAGGACGAGCGGGGCGCAGGCGGCCTGGTGGCGGGCGTGATCCTGGGGGCGATCATCGGGGCGGGGATTGCGCTCCTCGTCGCGCCGCGCTCGGGGGAGGAGACCCGGCGCCAGATTTCCCGGCGCGCTCGGGAATTCGGCGACGACGCGCGGGACCGCATCGGAGAGGCCTCGAAGCGCACCCGCCGCGAGCTGCGCCGCCGGC
>DASTYH010000255.1:0-4062 GCA_035765075.1 Gemmatimonadales bacterium | reverse complement strand
GTGGTGCAGGTGCCGCTCGGATGGTGGGTGGTCCGCTCCGTCGGGACCGGGCGCTTTCTCGGCGCCTGGGCCATCGGGATGCTGGCCCGGCTCGCCCTCCTCGGCGGGCTCGCGCTGGCGGCGCCGTTGCTGTGGCTCGACCGGACGGTGCTCCTGGTGACGGCGGCGGGCGCGCTCATGGCGCTGCTCCTGGTCGAAGGCGTGGTGGCACTCATGCAACTGTCGGATACGACGGGACGATGATGCAGCTTCGGGACATCCGGTATTCACTGACCCATCCGCTCCGTCTCCTCGCCGGCGCGGCGCTCTCGCTGCTCCTGGCGGGCGCCGTCCCCGCGACGCTCCGGGCGCAGGAGCATGGCGAAGCCGTCCCCGCGGAAGGGGAAGCGGCACACGCGCCGAGCGACCAGATCGACATCCAGCATCACATCGGGAACTCGCACGAGCTCGAGCTTCCGTTCGTGGGCGTGGTGCATCTTCCGCAGTTTCCGCCGGTACACATCGGCAATGTGGCCATCGACCTGAGCCCCACGAAGCACACCGTCTTCATGGTCTTCGCGGCGCTCGTCATCGGCCTCGTCTTCCTGCTGGTCGCGCGGGCGGTCGGGCGCGCGCAGCGCGAGGGCCGACCGCCGAAGGGCTTTGCCGGGGCCATGGAGGCGATGGCGCTCTATATCCGGCAGGAAGTGATCCTCCCCAACGTGGGTCACCACGGGGAGCACTTCGCTCCGTACCTCCTGACGCTCTTCTTCTTCATCCTGCTCATGAACCTCCTCGGGCTCGTACCGTGGGGGGCCACCGCCACCGGCAACATCTCGGTGACGGCGGCACTCGCCCTCATCTCGTTCGTGGTGATCGAGGTGGCGGGGATGCGCACGCTCGGCTTCCGGGGCTACATGGGGACGATCTTCTACCTGCCCCCCGGGCTCCCCACGGCGCTCAAGCCGGTCATGCTGGTGATCATGACGCCGGTCGAGATCATCGGGAAGCTCTCGAAGCCCTTCGCGCTCGCGGTGCGGCTCTTCGCCAACATGACGGCGGGCCACGTGCTGGTGCTCGCGCTCATCGGCCTCACCTTCCTCTTCAAGAGCTGGACGGTGGGGATCGGCGCGTCGGTGCTCGCCACCGGAATCATGCTGCTCGAGGTGTTCGTGGCATTCCTGCAGGCGTTCGTGTTCACGCTGCTCACGAGCGTGTTCATCGGGTTGATGCGGGCGGAGCATTAGTAGTGGCTGGTTGCTGGCTGCTGGTTGCTGGAAGGCGGTAGTGGGGTAATTCGGGCCGGGGACACGCGCGCCTGCGTGGTTCCGGTGGTAGGCCGCCGAGGGGCGGCTGAATTCCGCTGTCCGGGGAACCGGACGTGGGCGGAACACGCGACGACGCCGGGCTGGAGACCTGGACGGGCGCGCGGCGGGCGCGACATGACTGTCATCTCCGACCAACCATTGGAGCAGGAACATGCTGCAGATGCTCGCTCTCTTGCAGACCGCCGCGGCGACGGACGCCACCGGCAAGGGTTACGGCCTCATCGGCGCCGCGCTCGCGGCGGGCCTCGCCGTGATCGGCGCCGGCATCGGCATCGGCCGCATCGGCGGCTCGGCCGTCGACGGCATGGCGCGCCAGCCGGAGAACAGCGCCCGGATCCAGACGGCGATGATCATCTCCGCCGCGCTCATCGAGGGTGTCGCGCTCTTCGTCGCGGTCATCGCCTTCCTGATGCAGGGGAAGGTTACGTACTAGTCGGTAGACGGTAGCCGGTGGGCGGTAGCCGGGAGCTTGCCCCGTCTGCCGCTTCCGGCTTCCGCCGCAACCAATCGGGATCATGAAGACTTTCCTGTCGGTACTCGCGCTCCTCGCGGCCGTGCCCGCCGCTCCCGCCTTCGCGGCGGAGGGGGGCCCGCTCACGGTCGAGGGCGGGCTCATGTTCTGGACGATCGTCGTCTTCGGCCTGCTGCTCGCGGTGCTCTGGAAGTACGCGTGGCCGCAGATCCTCGGGGCGGTGGAAGCGCGGGAAAAGGCGCTCGAGGAGCAGCTCGCCGAAGCCCGGCGGAACCGCGAGGAATCCGCGGCGCTCGTCGAGGAGCAGAAGCGGCTGCTCGCCGCCGCGCGCACCGAGGCCCACGGGATCGTGGCCGCGGCGGGCGGACTGGCGGAGAAGGAGCGCGCCCTCGCCATGGAGAAGACCAAGCAGGAGCAGGAGGAGCTGCTCGCCCGCGCCCGCCGGGAGATCGCCGCGGAAAAGGAGCGGGCCATCGCCGAGCTCCGCCGGGAGGCGGTAGACCTCTCCCTCGCGGCCGCGTCGAAGCTGATCGGTGACCGCCTCGGGAGCGACGCCGACCGGAAGCTCGTAATGGAGTACATCGGCACGATGGGCGAGGGACATTGAGCACCACGTCCATCGCCCGGAACTACGCGGAGGCGCTCTTCTCCCTGGGTGAGGCGAGCGGGCAGACCGCCGAGTACGCCCAGCTCATCGACGCGCTGGCGGACGCCATCGAGCTCTCCCCCGAGGTGAAGGAAGTGATGCACTCGCCCCGGGTGCCGAAGATGGCCAAGGCGCGGGTTCTCACGAGCGCGCTCGCGGGCGCGCCGCGGGACTTCACGCGCTTCGTCCAGGCGGTGGTCCAGCGGGGCCGGCAGGGCATCGTCGCGGAGATCGCGCGGGAGTACATGGGCCTGGTGGACGTGAAGCTCAACCGCGTCCGCGCCGCCGTGACCCTCGTGCGCGAGCCCGACGAGGCGCTCCGCCGGACCATCCAGCAGGCGCTGAGCGAGGCGCTCGGCAAGGAAGTCCTCCCCACCTACACGACCGATCCCGCTATCCTGGGCGGCACGATCGTCCGGGTCCGCGAGCGGATCTACGACGGCTCCGTCCGCCGCCGCATGGCCCGGCTCCGCAGGCACCTGCTGGCGGGGTAATCGCGTTCGACAACGCGAAGACACGAAGACACGAAGCCACGAAGGCATGAGGCAGGCGGGTGCCGGTGGGAATCCCACCGCACCCGCTTTTCTTCGTGGCTTCGCGTCTTCGCGGCTTCGCGCTGAGAACGACATTATCATACCGTTGTGATCCTGCCCAGCCTCATCCTCTCCCTCCTCGCCGGCGGCGGGCCCTGCGACGACTGGAACCCGGTCCACGGGGATCCGGGGCTGCACTGCATCGAGCTCGTCCCCCGGCCTGAATTCGAGGGCGCCTCGGGGCGGGTGCGGCTCGTGCCGGCGGACTCGCCCTTCGGGCTCGCGGTGACGCGGGACGGGGTTCCCCGGCTCGACCTCGTGATCTCCCTCGAGGGCCTTCCCGCCGGACGTCATGTCGCCTGGGCGAGCGGGCCGCTCCTCGCGCCGCTCATCCCCCTCGGCGAAGTCCGGAACGGCGAGACGGTGCTCGGACCGATCGAGCTCGACCGCTTCATCATCTTCGTCACCGCCGACTCACTCCCCGCGCCGGCCACGATGGGACGCATCGCGCTCCGCGGAATGTCGCCGAGCAGCGTGCTCAAGCCGCACATCACCGTGCCGGTCACGCCGAGGGAGCACGTGCACGACGGCGGATGGGAAATGCCGGCACCGCATCCCGCCGCACCGCTCATGACGCCCGGTCTGGAGGTGCTGACGCCCGCGGTGACGCCGTGGCGGGCGGGGCGCGCGGTGTCCCCCGAATCACTCCCGCCGGCGGGCCCGCGGCGGCTCATCCGGCTCGCCGACGGGGACACGCTGGCACTCGAGGCGGGCATGGTGCGGCGGCAGGTCGCGGGCCGCTCGTTCGTGGCCTACGCCTTCAATCGCCAGGCGCCGGGACCGCTCATCCAGGTGGAGCGGGGCGCGAGCGTCACCGTCATCCTCACCAACGGACTCGACCTCCCCACTTCGGTGCACTGGCACGGGATCCGGCTGGACCACCGCTTCGACGGGGCCGTCGGCGTGTCGCAGGCGGCGGTGCCGCCGGGGGGACGCTTCACCTACGAGCTCGTCTTTCCCGACGCGGGGATCTACTGGTACCACCCCCACGTGCGCGAGGACATCCAGCAGGAGCTGGGGCTGTACGGGAACATCCTCGTGCGC
>DASTYH010000254.1:0-2921 GCA_035765075.1 Gemmatimonadales bacterium | reverse complement strand
CTCGCTCGGCGGGTGAGTCACGTGTATCTCGGCCTCCCGGAGGCACGGGCCCTGCTCAAACCGGGCCCGGCTACAGAGATCTTCGAGACCGGGAATCCGATCGTCCCGCCTGATCCGGAGCGCCGGACGGCCGCGCTCAGGCGCTTCGGCCTCGACGAAACGCGCCGCGTGATTCTCGTGACGGGCGGCAGTCAGGGGGCGCTGGCGATCAACCGGGCGGTGGCCACGTGGCTCCGCTCGGGCGGACGCGGGGCGGCGGCGCTCATCTGGGTCACCGGCCGCGGGACGCACGCCGAATTCGCCGGCTTCCATGCCCCTCCCGACGTCCACGTCATCGACTTCCTCGATCCGATGGCCGACGCGTACGCGGTGGCGGACGTCGTCGTCTCGCGGGCCGGGATGATCACCGTGGCCGAAGTCTGTGCCTGGGGGCTTCCGAGCATCCTGGTGCCGCTCCCGACCGCGGCAGCCGACCATCAGACCCACAATGCCAGGGCAATGGCGGAGGCCGGAGCCGCCCGGCTCCTTCCCCAGGCGGACATGGTCAGGGACGGGATCGGGGGGGCCATCCGGAGTCTGCTCGAGGATCCGGTGGCGCGGGAGGCGATGGCCGCTCGGGCGCGCGCGCGGGGGCGTCCGGAGGCGGCCAGCGAGATCGTGTCGCTTCTCTTGACACTTGTCGGCCGCACATAGGCTTTCGCGAATAAGGGCAACATTTTACATTAACCGAGCCACGATGGAATTGTTCAGCCCAGCCGACCGGCGTCCGGTACATTTCGTGGGGATTGGCGGTGCCGGGATGAGCGCGCTCGCGTCCATCGCCTGCCGCCGCGGTGTGGCCGTTTCCGGCTGCGATACCGATCCCGCCGGTGCGGCCGACCTCGCCGCCATGGGAGTCGTCGTCCGGGAGGGGCATTCGCCGGATCACGTCGAGGGCGTGCGGGCCCTGATCGTGACCGCCGCCGTGCCGGCCGGTCACCCGGAGCTCGCGCGGGCGCGGGCGCTCGGGATTCCGGTCGTGCCGCGGAAGGAGGCCCTGGCCCAGCTCGTATCGGGGCGGCGGCTCGTGGCGGCGGCGGGAACGCACGGAAAGACGACGACCACCGTCATGGCCACCGAGGCGCTGGCCGCGGCGGGGTTCGATCCGACGGGACTTGCGGGGGGCCGGGTGAGCGGGTGGGGCGGAAACGCACGTCTGGCGGGAGACGAGCTGTACGTCGTCGAAGCGGATGAGTACGACCAGGCTTTTCTCACGCTCCACCCAACCGTAGCCATCGTCAACAACGTCGAAGCCGACCATCTGGAGTGCTACGGGTCGGTGGCGGCGCTCGAGGACGCGTTCGTGGAGTTTGCGGGCCGCGCGGAAACGACGCTCGTGGGCGCCGATGACGCGGGTGCGCGGCGGATCGCCTCCCGGCTCGGCAACCGGGTCTGGCAATTCGGGACCGCGGAGCGGTCCGATTTCCGGCTCGGTGCGGTGCGGCAGGATGCCGAGTTCACGGCTGCCGAGCTCACCTTGCCCTCGGGCGAGCGGCGGACCTTGCGCCTCAGGGTGCCGGGGCTTCACAATCTGCGGAATGCGACGGGCGCCCTTGGAGCGGTTGTCGCACTGGGCGGGGACGTGGACCGGGCCATCGAGGCGCTCGGAGAATTTCGTGGAGTCGGCCGGCGCTTCGACCGGCTGGGCGAGACAGGCGGCGTGGCGATCGTGGACGACTACGCCCATCATCCCTCCGAACTCGTCGCGACACTCGCGGCGGCACGGCAGGCGTACCCGGGGCGTCGGCTGGTGGCGGTCTTTCAACCGCATCTGTATTCACGCACGCAGCAGCACTGGGAAGCGATGGGCATTGCGCTTGCCGCCGCCGACGTGGTGGTGGTCACCGAGGTCTACGCGGCCCGCGAACAGCCGATCGCGGGAGTGAGCGGGAGGCAGGTGGCCGAGGCGGCGGCCCAGGCGGGGGCGGCAACGGAATTCGAGGGGGACCGCGGCGCCCTCGCGAAGCGGGTGGCGCGGCTGCTCCGGCCCGGCGACGTCGTCCTCACCCTCGGCGCGGGCGACATCACCCGCCTCGGCCCCGACCTCGCCGCGCGACTCCGCGCCGCGTAGCGCGCCGGCGATGTCGCGGCGATGGATCGCGCTCGGCGGGGTGTTCGCCGCCGCGGCGCTCTGGTTCGCTCTCCCGGCGCTCGGGCGCCGGATGGAGTTCTTCCGGGTGCGCCGGGTCGAGTTCGTCGGGATGCGGCACCTCGCACCCGCCACCGCACTCGAGGCGCTCGAGCTGCCGCGGTCGCTCACCGTCTTCGACGACCTGGAGCCGATCGAGCGGCGGGCGCGATCGATCCCCGGGATCACGGGCGTCACCGTGCGCCGGCGCCTGCCGGGAACGCTCGTGGTGGAGCTGACCGAGCTTCCGCCGGTGGCGCTGATCCACCGCCGGGGTCGGCTGGTGCTGATGGATTCGGCGGGTCGCGTGCTGCCGTTCGATCCCCGGCGGGCCGCACCGGATCTCCCGGTTGCCGACGGGCCCGATTCGGTGGTGGCGGGGCTGCTCCGGCGAGCCCAGGTGCAGAACACGGCGCTCTTCGCCGGGATCGAGAGCGCGGCGCGGGCCGGGAAGGACGTAGTGCTCATGATGGGCGGCCGGCGGGTACTCCTCCGGGCCGATGCCTCCTTCGAGGAGATGCGTGCGTTGAAGGCAGTGGCGGAGGACCTTGCCCGCAAGGGCGTCGCATACCGGGAGCTCGACGGCCGCTTCCGCGGGTACGTCGTGGTGCGGGGTCGCGGCGCGTGAGCGCACAGCCGGGTCAGCTCGTCGCCGCTCTCGATCTCGGCTCCTCGAAGGTCGTCGCGCTCATTGCCGAGGTGACCGGCGACGCGCGGGATCCGGAGGCGAAGATCCTGGGCGTGGGCGTCGAGC
>DASTYH010000253.1:0-12889 GCA_035765075.1 Gemmatimonadales bacterium | reverse complement strand
TGCATCGGCGCTTCCCTGCCACGCGCGTCATCATCCTCACCATGCACGCCGACCGCATCTACGCCGACGAGGCGATCCGTGCCGGCGCATCCGGCTACGTGCTGAAGCTCGCCCGGGCGGAAGAGCTCCGCTTTGCCGTGGCGGAGGTCCTGGCGGGCCGGGAGTACATCACCCCGCTGCTCACCGAGCGGACGGAGCAGGAAGCGGGACGGCTCGCGCCGCGCGCATTGAGCGAAGCGGGGGGACTCGACGCGCTGACCGCGCGCCAGCGCGAGGTGCTGCGGCTGATCGCCAAGGGCCGGACGACGCACGAGATCGCGGAGGTGCTCGCCGTGAGTCCGAAGGCCGTCGAGTTTCACCGGGTCCGGATCAAGCGCATCCTCGGCCTCAGCAGTACCGCGGCGCTCGTCCGGTATGCGGTGGCCGAGGGACTCGTGTGACGGAGTTCGAACTGCCGGTGCTCGTCGGCCCCGCCGATATCGACGAGCTCGATCACGTCAACAACATCGTCTATCTCCGCTGGGTGCAGGACGCGGCGACGGCGCACTGGCGCGCCCAGGCCCCGCCGGAGGCGCGGGACGCACTGGCCTGGGTGGTTCGCCGCCACGAGATCGACTACCGGAATCCCGCCCGCCTGGGCGATGAGCTGACGGTCCGGACCTGGGTGGGAGAGGCGGATGGACTGACCTTCGAACGGCACACCGAGATCGTCCGGCGGGCGGACGAGCGCGTCCTCGCGCGAGCGCGTACCTTATGGATACCGATCGACGCCCGTTCCGGCCGTCCCACCCGCGTGACCGAGGACGTCCGGCGCCTATTCTCGAGAGACTGAGCGCCTGACCGGCGCTCGCCGGACGCGACTCATGCGCTACCCCCACGCCTTCCGCATCGCCGGCTGGCTCATCACCGTCGCCGGCATCATCTACCTCATTCTGGGCGCCATCGGCCTGCCGCGCGGAACGGGCGGGTCCTGGTCCTATCTCGTCATCGGGCTCATCGGTGTCGTCGTGGGCTCGTCACTCGTCCGCTGGGCCAGGCGCAACCTGCAACCGTAGGGGTCCCGCATGAGCCATCACGAAATGACGACCACCGCCTTCACCTTCGACGGCTACCGGATCGTCCAGAGCCTCGGGGTCGTACGGGGCATCAGCGTTCGCTCGCGCTCGCTCTTCGGCACCATCGGCGCCAGCTTCCAGACGATTGTCGGGGGGAACATCGGGCTCCTGACGACCCTCTGCGAGAAGACCCGCCGGGAAGCGTTCGACATCATGCTGGAGCACGCGCAGGGGATCGGGGCGAACGCGGTGATCGGCGTCCGCTACGACGCGACCGAGATCATGACGGGCGTGAGCGAAGTGCTCTGCTACGGCACCGCCGTGGTCGTCGAGCCGGTCTGATCCTCTGGCCCGTCGGCACCCGTGTCCGGAATCCTCCGCCCCCTGCGCCACGTAGATGGCGGCTGGCGACTCCAGCCCGGCCGCACTCACGATACCCGGGGATCCGATGACCGACGTGAAGCTGAACCCGATGCCTGATCCGGCGCTCGGCCAGGCGATGGCCGCATGGGAGCGGGAGCGCACCCTGGATCCGGAGAACTGGGAGGCGATCCGGAGCCTGGGGCACCGGATGGTGGACGACATGATGTCCTACCTCGAGGGGGTCCGCGAGCGGCCGGTCTGGCAGCCGGTGCCCGCCACGGCCCGCGCCGCGCTCAGCCGTCCCGCCCCCCGTTCGCCGGAAGGTGTCGAGCGGGCCTACGCCGACTTCCTCGAGCACGTTTTCCCCTATCCGATGGGCAACATCCATCCCCGGTTCTGGGGGTGGGTGATCGGCACGGGGACGCCGTTCGGCGCCCTGGCCGAGCTCCTCGCCGCCACCATGAACCCGAACGTCGGCGGCGGGGACCACGGCGCGAATTACGTCGAAGCGCAGGTGCTCGACTGGTCGAAGGAAATGCTCGGCTTTCCCGCCAGCGCGAGCGGACTCCTCGTGACCGGCGGGTCGATGGCCAATCTCGTCGGCCTCACCGTGGCCCGGAACACGCGCGCGGGCGCCGACATGCGGAAGAAGGGGGTGCGCGGCGCCGCCGGTCCCCTCACCGTCTATGGCTCGACGGAGATCCACAGCTCCATCCAGAAGGCCGTCGAGCTCCTTGGCCTCGGGAGCGAATCGCTCCGGCTCATTCCGGTGAACGATGCCTTCGAGATCCGCGTCGACCTCCTCGAGCGCGCGATCGCGGAGGACCGCGCGGCGGGGTGCATCCCGATCTGCATCGTGGGAAGCGCCGGGACGGTGAATACCGGTGCGTTCGATGACCTCGCCGCCCTCGCGGACATCGCCGCTCGCGAGACGATCTGGTACCACGTGGACGGCGCATTCGGCGCGATCGCGGCACTCGACCCGGATCTCCGCCCACGGCTCTCCGGCATGGAGCGGGCCGATTCGGTGGCCTTCGATTTCCACAAGTGGATGCACATCCCCTACGACACCGGTTGCGTGCTCGTACGGGACGCGAAGGCGCATCGGGATTCGTTCACGCTCACGCCCGGCTACCTGGCGCGGGCCGAGCGGGGGATTGCGGCAGGGGAGTTCTGGCCGAGCGACTACGGCATCCAGCTCTCCCGGGGCTTCCGCGCGCTCAAGGTCTGGATGTCGCTCAAGGAACACGGCCTCGACCGTTTCGGGGCGCTCGTGCGGCAGAACGTGGCGCAGGCGAAGTACCTCGAGCGGCTCGTGCGGGCGTCGCCCGAGCTCGAGCTGCTCGCGCCGGTACCGCTCAACATCGTCTGCTACCGCTACCGGCCCCACGGAATGGAGCCGGCCGCGCTCGATGGGGTGACGAACGAGATCCTGGTTCGCCTGCACGAGCAGGGGATTGCGGTGCCGTCGACGGCATCACTCGGGGGACGCTCGGCGATCCGGGTCTCGATCACCAACCACCGGACCCGGCGCGAGGACCTCGATCTGCTGGTGCGGGAGACGCTGCGAATCGGACGGGAGGTCGTGGCGGAAGGCGGGGCGCGCTGAGCTCGCGGCGCGCCCCCGGAGGAGCATGAGCCCCTAGTTTCTGGTCGGACACCCTTCCCGCTGACGGGTGTCCGCGAGGGAGACGATCTTCCACCCCTCCGCATAGCGCGCCAGCTGGAACGCGTCCACACCGCAGTGGCTGAAGGTCTCCCCGAGATAGAAGTCGTACTCCATCCAGACCGTGGCGAGGTTGCCGTCGATCCGCACCTCGGTGGCGTAGGTCCGCTCGTCCCAGACGGCCTCGCTCGGCTTGCCCACCGCCGCGACAAAGGCGTCGGGCGTTTCGACCTGGACCCGGGGTGAGCCATCCCGCGCCGCGGCGGCCGTGATCATCCGGGCTTCGGGAGCGAAGGTGGAGCGGAGCAGGGTCGTGTCGCGCTTGCGCATGGCGTCGAAGACGTTGCGGGTCACCTGCACCACGGCCGCGGTGTCCGCCGCGCTCTGCGCCCGTGCCACGGCCGGCCCGAGCGCCGACAGCGCCGCAACCGCAATCAAGATCCGCATGTACACCTCGAAGGTTGGGGGTGGATCGTCGAGTGGCGCTCTACGCGTCAAGCGGCCGGCGAGTTTCCGGGCGCGCCGCGGAACCGCCAGGGTGGTATAATCGTAGGATCCCATGCCAGCCCGGGCCCGACGCCCGCCCCCGACAACTTCCGACAGGAACTCCCGGACGCCAATGCTCACAGGTCTCCTGATGGTCGCCGCCGCCCTCCAGCAGGGGCAGCAGCAGGCCCCCGCCGCAGGGCTTGCCCCATCCCCCATCGCACGGCTCGAACTCGCGGCAGGGCCTGAAGTTACGCTCACCGCCGGGGACTCGCTGCTGCTCCAGGCGCGGCCCCTCGATTCCAGCGGCCGACCGGTCGAGAACGCCCGGGTCCGCTTTTTCCCCGCCGGCGGGTACTTCGAGGGTGCGGTCGATTCGACCGGCATGGTGCGCTCGGGCGCCACCGGCTCCATGGTGGTCGGCATCGTCGCGTCGGTGCCCGGGACGAAGCCCTTCGTCGAGCGCGTGCGGATCCGGATGGTGCCGGGCCCGGCGGCGCGCATCGCCGTCACGCCCGCCGTCTCGAAGCTCGTCGCCGGCCAGCGCGTCCGGTTGAACGGCCGCTCGCTTTCGAAGGCGAATGACGAGCGTGCCGACGTCATCGCGTGGAGGAGCTCTGCGCCGGGAATCGTCCGCGTGACGAACGACGGCGTGCTCACCGCGGTCGCGCCCGGCCGCGCCGTCATCACCGCCTCCGCCGAGGGGGTGAGCGCGCAGCTCCCGCTGCAGGTCGTCGCCAACACCATCGCCTCGGTGACGATCACGCCGGGACGGTCGGAGGCACGCGAGGGCGACGTCATCCGCTTCACCGCGGTCGCCAAGGACGCCGCGGGACGCGAGATCACCGGCCTCGTACCGCAGTGGAGCTTCTCGCCCGGCAATGGCCAGATCGATGCGGACGGCGCCTTCGTCGGCTACGATCCGGGGACCTACCTCGTGAGCGCCAGCTTCGGGACCCGCTCGGCCGATGCCGCGGTCACCCTGGCACCGCGCGACGTGCGGCGGGCCCCCACCGTGGTGGGCCGGCTCCCCCGCACCCGCTTCACCACCGAAGAGGTGTGGATTCACCCCGATGGCCGGCATGCCTACCTCGGCAGCGGGAGCGGCGGCGACGTGATGTACGCGATCGACATCAGCGACCCCGCCAATCCCGTCGTCACCGACTCGGTGATCTCCAACACGCGGCGCGTCAACGACGTCATGTCGACGCCCGACGGCAAGTTCCTGGTGTTCACCCGGGAAGGCGCGTCCGACCGGAAGAACGGCATCGTGATCGCGTCGATCGAGGACCCCGCCCATCCGAAGGTGATCTCCGAATTCACCGAGGGGGTCAACTCGGGCGTGCACTCGGCGTTCGTCTACCGGCAGGAGAAGTACGGCACGCACGTCTATCTCACGAACGACGGCACCGGCGCGATCCACATCGTGGACATCAGCGACCCGTACCACCCGAAGGAGGCGGCACAGTGGCGCACCGCCCGCCCCGATGCCGGCCGCACCCTGCACGACGTGGACGTGCAGGACGGCCTCGCCTACCTGAGCTACTGGAACGACGGGCTGGTGGTGCTCGACGTGGGGAACGGCGTCAAGGGAGGCAGCCCGTCGAACCCGCAGCTCGTGATGCAGTACAAGTACGACCTCAACAAGCTCTATGCGGAGGTCGAGGCGGTCGGGGGGCCCGGCTTCATCCGCGGCACGCATACCGCCTGGCGCCACGGCAAGTACGTCTTTATCGCCGACGAGGTCTTCCCGGCCAGTGGCGTGAAGGGCGCCAAGGATGCCGCCGCCGGCAGGGCGTACGGGCGGCTCCAGGTGGTGGATGTGAGCGACATGAGCGAGCCGCGCTCGGTGGCCTGGTACGAGCCCGAGTTCGGTGGAGTGCACAACATCTGGGTGGCGGGTGACACGCTCTACATGGGGGCCTACAACGGAGGCTTCCGGGCCTTCGACATCTCGGGCGAGCTCCGCGGCGACCTGCGCGCGCAGAACCGGGAGATCGTGCACGTCAACACCGCCGACATGAACGGCAAGAATCAGAACACCGCCATGACGTGGGGGGTCGTGGTGAAGGACGGCCTCGCCTACGTGAACGACATGTACAACGGGCTCTGGATCGTGAAGATCGAGCCGAGGACGCGGCCCCTCACGCCCTGACGTCGCCGTTCGGAACGTCAGCGTCCCGCAGGAACCTGCCGGGACCGTCCTCCGTAGTACCTTGAAGTGGGATGCGCGGGCCGATGGTCGGCCCGCCGCATCCCGTTTCCCTTGTCGGACCTGAACGCCGGAACGCCGCATGCGACGCAAGATTCTCCTTGGCCTTCTTCCGCTCGCCGCGGTCGGGATCGTCCTGGTCCCGCTCCGCGCCGCGAGCGTCGTGGACGGCCGGCTGCTCTTCGAAGATGTCCGCTCGCGCATCGAGGGCGGCGCGGTGGACTCGCTCTCGTCGGACGAGGTCTGGGTCCGGGCCGCTCGCGGCCTCGTCGGGCAGCTGGACGACCCGTACGCCGAGCTCTTCTCCCCCGAGCAGATCGCGAGCTTCAGCCGGAACACCCTGCGCAACGACTACGCGGGGGTGGGGATGAACATTCAGGACCAGCTCGGGACCATCGTCGTCACGGCCACCTTCCCCGGCTCGCCGGCCGCCGTGGCCGGCGTCCGTCCGGGTGACCGGATCCTCGAAGTGGATGGGCAGCCGACCGCCGGTCTCCGGCTCGACGAGGTCTCCGGTCGACTCGTCGGTCCGCCGCAGACGAAGGTGGCGGTTCTCTTCCGCCGGCCGGGCGTCGCCGAGCCGATCGCCATGCGATTCGTCCGCGCCCGCATCCATGTTCCCGCCGTTCCCTTCGCGGTCATGCTGGGCGACGGCGTGGGGTACGTTCCCCTCCAGCGCTTCAACGACTCCTCAGCCGCCGAAGTCGGCGCGGCCGTCGCCTCCCTGCGCGCCGAGGGCGCGCGCGCATTCGTGCTCGATCTCCGCGGGAATCCGGGCGGGAGTCTCCGGCAGGCCGTCTCGGTCAGCGAGCGGTTCCTGGCCCCCGGGCAGCAGGTGGTGAGCGTGCGCTATCGCGATCGGCCCGTCGAGCTGCATACCGTGGGCGCCGAAGTCGACAAGGCGGGCGCGGTGCGATCGGGGGAGCCGGTCGTGGTGCTGGTGGATGGCGGCGCCGCGTCGGCGTCGGAGATCGTCGCCGGCGCACTGCAGGACCATGACCGTGCGCTCGTGGTGGGAACCACGTCGTTCGGCAAGGGACTGGTGCAGTCGCTGTATCCGCTGCGCCAGGGCTGGGCGCTCAAGCTGACGACCGCCCGCTGGTACACGCCGAGCGGGCGGAGCATCCAGCGCGACCGGGAGATGCGCAACGGGCGCCTGGTCGAGGTGACGCCCGATTCGCTGGAGACCGACTCGGTCCGGGCCACGCGGCCGGCGTTCCGGTCGGATGCAGGCCGGGTCGTCTACGGCGGCGGCGGGATCACCCCCGACGTCGTCGTCCCCGCCGACACGATCACGTCGGTCGAGCAGCGCTTCCTGCAGGCGCTCGCCCCCGCGTCCCAGAAGGCGTATCGCACGCTGTACGACCTGGCGCTCGACATGCGACCCGGGCTTCGCGCCGATTTCGCGGTGACGCCGGCATGGCGGGACAGCTTCTACGTGCGGCTCACGCGCGAGGGCGTGAAGGTCCCGCGAGCCCAGTACGATTCGGCCGCGCCGTTCGTGGACCGCCTCATCGAGCGCCAGGCCGCCGCGGTGGCATTCGGCGATTCGGCCTCGTTCCGCCGCGGTGCGGCGCGCGATGCGCAGCTGACGCGGGCACTCGACCTCCTTGGGGATGCGAGCGACCAGGACGAGCTTTTCTCGCTCGCGCTCGAGGGGTAGTACCGGAAGTTGGTGCCTCGCGGCGCCCGCTACTCGCCGGCCCGCGGGACCGCGATCAGTCCGAGTGGGACGTTCCTGAAGCCGCGCCACGCCTCCGTCCCGCCCTCGGCGGAACGAAGGAGCAGCTGGCTCGAAATGCCGCCGTCGAGGAGTACCGCTCGCCGCGCCCCGAGCGCGCCCATCAGCGCCGCCATCTCGGGCGTCGTCAGCCCGAATGGAAGATTCTCCAGGACCCCGCCCAACCCTTCGAACCGCGTCAGTGCCACCAGGACCCGGCCGTCCCTGAGCTCACCGAGGGCGAGCCGGGCGTCGCGATGCCGGAGATCCACACCCCGCCCCTCCTCCCTGAGCGGCGTCGGAACGACGCCATCGCCTTCGAGCAGCGACGGGTAGGACTGGAACGCTTCGACCGCCTCGCCGCGCGCCCGCACCGCCTCGATGCTGTCGGGCGGTACGATCCGGAGCCGGCCGCGGGGATCGAGCACGATCGCCGGGGCGAGCGGCCCGCGGCC
Organism: Gemmatimonadales bacterium; assembly: GCA_035765075.1. GTDB lineage: Bacteria > Gemmatimonadota > Gemmatimonadetes > Gemmatimonadales > GWC2-71-9 > CAMLLJ01. The sequence continues at coordinate 4,932 of DASTYH010000253.1, read as the reverse complement.
GGGCGCCTGCCTCTCCACACCATCCCGCACCACCCAGCCCCAGGCGCCGCCGGCGCCGAATTGGCCGGCATTGAGCGCCAGCGCAGCGTCGGCCGGCGCATGGTCCAGCGTCCATCGGTTCGGTGAACCCTTCCCCGGCGGGGGGCTCGCGAGCCGGATGGAAAAGCGCGAGGGATCGAGGCGAACCACGATGACGCGAATGCGCCACGCCTCACCGTCACCCGAGAGGCGGAGCGTTCCCCACTCGAGCCCCGCCCGCGCCGTGTGCCACTCGATGGCGTGGATCACCGCGGGGAGCTCCGCCCGCCATGCGCCGGGCGCACGGTCGCCCCGCCACCAGACGTGCCACGCCCCATCCCGCTCGACGGCGAGGGTGGGGACGCCGAGCGCGACGGCGGCGACGACGACCAGCGACGCGAGGCGCACGCTCAATAGCTCTTGAGGATCTCGGCGTACTTCGAGAGCGCCTCGAGCCTGCCCTGGAGCGCGGCGACCTCCTCCTCCGTGTAGACGAGCCGGCCGCTGTCCTTCCCCTTCGTCATCACGAAGGGCACGATCCGCTCCCGCAGCATCGAGTACTGCCCGTCGTCGAACCCGCTGGCCTCGAGGCCGGCGCGCCGGACATCGGAATGCGAGAGGAGCGGCTGGTAGGTCGGCTTTCCGGGCTCGGTCGGCCGCTCGCCGCAGGTCCGGAGCAGCTCGTCGTTGGCGCTCGCGGCCATGGACTGGCCGCGGTTGGCGACGGTCATCGACGCCTTGCCGACCGAGTCCGCGAGCCGCTGGATCTCCGCCATGTCCCCTCGCTGCTGCGCGGCCTTGATCCGCTCCGCCACGCGCTGCATGGCCGCACTGTCGGTGACGGATGCGCCGTAGGCCTGCATGTCGCGCTGTCCCCGGCTCTGGATCGGGTCCGCGCACTTCTCCCAGGCCTCGTCGCGGCGCTGGTAGTCCGCGACGCTCGCCTCGTACGCCTCCCGGATCTTCCTGTTCTCCCGCTCGATCCGCTCGTCATCCTGGGCATCGATCCGGGCAACCATCTGCTCCTCGGCCTCGAGGCCCTTGAGGAACCGGTCGAGCCGAGGCTCGGTGATCTCGAGGAGCTGGTCGTCGAACGAGACCTTGCCGGTCCGGACGCTGCCGGTCTCGACGCCGGCGGCCTGGGCCGCCGCATTCCTGATCTTCTTCCCCAGCCCGAACTGGGCGTGCGCGGGGGAGGGGACTCCGAGGGCGCAGCCGAGCACGGCGGCCACGAGCAGGTGACGCATGGGGGATCTCCACATCGTTGGTCGGGCGGAAGCGGGGGAATCCCCGCACTGGAACGCGGATAACATAGCGCGCCGTATCACCGGCGCATCACCGGGGGGTGAGCCGGCCCTCCAGCCCCCGCCCCAGGGCGCACCGGGGCTCGATTCCGGCCTCCCGACCGCAGGAAGGGCGCCCCACTCCCGAATCTGATTGGAATCTGATTCGCCGGTGACGGCCTTCCGGTACGCTGGCTTCCGGTTTCCCGCTTCACCCACTCTCCGGAGGTCTCCATGTTGTCTGCCCTTTCCCGGGCGACGCTCGCGGGCGCCGCTCTCCTCGTCATTGCGTTCCCCCACCCGGCGGAGGCCCAGTTCGGCGGACTGGCCCGGAAGGTCAAGGAACGCGTTCAGGCCCCCAGCCGCCCTGCGGGCCAGGCCGAATCACCCGCCGGCACGCCCGCCGCCGCCGCCGCCCTCGCCGGGGGGAACCGGGAGGTCTGGGCCAATTACGACTTCATTCCCGGACAGCGGACCCTCTTCTATTCCGACTTCACCGACGACGGGGTCGGGGACTTTCCGCGCCGGCTCGAGTTCAAGGGCGGGGCGATGGAGATCGTGGAGCTCGATGGGCAGCGGGCGCTCAAGGCCTCGGCCGCCAGCGGCTTCGTCGTCCCGCTGCCGGAAGTGCTCCCGCAGCGATTCACGCTCGAGATCGACGTGATCAACCGGAACTCGATGAGCGTCGCCCAGCCCACCATCAAGGTGTACGGGGGCACCGCCGTGAAGACGGACGTGGACCGGGAACGGACCCGGGTGACGTTCGGCCACACGGGCTGGGAGGTGGGGGGTGGAGGGACCGAGAGCCAGGCCAACTTCACCAGCGAGGAGGCCGCGGGATACCTCGGTCGCCCGGTCAGCGTGCGCGTCCTGGGCGACGGCGCCTATCTCAAGCTCTACGCCGATGGCCGGCGGCTCGCCAACGTCCCCAACGCCGCCTTCATGCGGGGGCGCGGGATCTTCGTCGCCGTGGAAGCGCGGGATGGCGAGGCGAACGCCGTCTACATCACCCGGATCCGGATCGCCGAGAGCGACGTCTCCGTGTACGACGCGCTGGCGGCGACGGGGCGGTGGGCCACGCAGGGCATCCTCTTCGCCTCCGGGAAGGCCACGATCCGGCCGGAATCGGCGCCGGCACTCAAGGCGATCGCGGCGGCGCTCACCGGGCACCCTGACCTCCGGATCCGCATCGAGGGCCATACGGACAACGTGGGCAGCGCGGAAGCCAACCTCCGCCTCAGCGAGGAACGCGCGGCGGCCATCAAGGCGGCGCTGGTGTCCGAGCACGGGATCGCCCCGGAGCGACTCGAGATCTCGGGCCTTGGCGACACGAAGCCGGCGGCCGACAACGGCACACCCGAGGGCCGGTCGAGCAATCGGCGGGTCGAGGTGGTGAAGCTGTGAGGGCCCTCCTGCTTCTCGGACTCGCGCTCGGAGCGCCGGCGTCGGGGGCCGCGCAATGCTACATGGCAGCCCCCGGCTCCTCGTTCGATTTCGTCGCGGCGGGACCCGCGCTCTTCGAGACCGACTTCGGCGGGGATGCCCCGGGGGATTTCCCGAACGGCCTCGAGTTCAGGGAGGGCGCGATGGAAGTGGCCACCTGGCGCGGGCAGCGCGCGCTCAGGGCGTCGGCGCAGAGCGCGTTCGTCATTCCCCTCGACCGCCCGCTTCCCCGGAGCTTCACGGTGGAGATCGGGGTCGTCAACCGGAATACGAAGCAGGTGGGCGCCGAGACGATCGCGATCCAGGGGGGCCGGAACCCCAATGCGGGGCAGGGATCCACCCGTGCGGAGTACGGTCCGATCATGTGGAGCGTGAGCGGCGGCGGAGCGAACGCGAGCGCCCAGTTCGCCAGCGACGACGCCGACGTCTGCATCGGGCAGGAGACGATCGTGCGCCTGCAGGTGGACGGCGACCGGCTCCGGTTCTACGCCGACGAGCGGCGCCTGGCGAGCATTCCGAATGCGAGGTTCCTGCGCGCGCCGGGGCTGGTGGTGACCCTTGCCGGGCGGGATGACGGCGACAATGCGGTCTACGTGACGCGCATCCGCGTGGCAGGGGACGCGGGAGGCGCGCCGCTGGCCGGTGCGACGAGCGCGCCGGCGGCGCCGGCGCCATCCACCGCGGCGGGGTCCGCCGCGGCGGCATCCACGCCCACCGCAACGCCAACCACGACGACGGCGGTCACGACGACGGCCGTCACGACCACCGCACCCGGGTCAGCGACCACGACGGCGTCGCTCGCGACGCCGGAACCGACCCCCGTGTCGTCGGCCACGCTCGGCGGCACCACGCCGACGGCACTCGAACAGGCGGACCGGCATCCGGAAGTGGCGGCCGTGCCTGCGGCTCCCACGGGCCTGATGGGAAAGTACGTCGGGCGCGGCCGGTTTGCGTTCATCTGGAATGCGGTCCCCGCCGCGAGCGAGTATCAGGTGTGGGTGAAGTCGAACGAGTGCTCGACCGGCTGCCGGCTCAGTGTCCCGCCGCTCACCGACACGACGTATACGCCGCCTTCGACATTCGACTATTCGGGGCCCGTCAGCGTGTGGGTCACGGCGGTCGGCGCCTCCGGCGACGTGTCCCCCGGCAGCACGCCACTCGCCCTCATGCCGACGCCCAGGTACAAGGGTGTCTACCGGATCACGGTGACCGGCCTTCGTGTCAATCGCGAGACCACCGATAACCCGATCGAGATCGACGGCAAGCGGGATGAGGTCCTGGTGCGTGCGTGGGCCAATGTGTACGGATCGAAGCGCCAGCTCCTCGAATCGGTGGCGGTGGAGAGCAAGGTGCACGGAGATCGGAACGCGGAGTCGTGGTCCAACGCGACCAGTCCATCGGTACGGATCAAGGCGGGCTCGGCGAGTCTCCTCGGCGGACTCAGGACGGGAGACGTGCATGCCGCCCAGCCGGGAACGCTCCCGAACCGGATCACCTTCCCGCTCCTCGTCTGGGAGGGATCGCTTCGCCAATCGGAGCAGCAGCTGCTGGTGGTGCCCACCGTCTGGGAAGTGGACCGGGCGCCGGCGTGGCAGCCGGTTCCGCTACCCGAGCCGGAACGCCAGCTCCTCGACGCGATCGGCCAGTATGCGGCGGCGCGGTTCGTTCCCGGCGTCGAGCAGCAGGTTGAGCTTACGACGGCATATCTCGCCTCGCTCCGGGCCATCTATGGAGCGGAGCTGAGCGCGATGCCCGACTGGGCAATCCGCGCGGGGATCCGGGCGCAGGCGCTCCGGGCGCTTGCACTGCTCCCCCGGGAACGGGTTCCGGCGGACTCGGTGGACGAGACGCTTCTCGCCGAGGCCACGCGTATCCGCGAGGAGCTGAACGACATGGGCGGGCCGGAGGCGCTCGCACTGTCGCAGGTCGCGCCCGGCGTCCTCGAAGGACTCCTCCGGTTCTACGCCGCATGGGCACCGGCGCTCGCGGCGCTCATGAACAACGCCGATCGCCCGATCGGGATCTACAGCCGGAATGGAACGCAGCAGTTCGACGCGCAGATGCTCCGCATCGACTTCGAGTCGGCCGAGCGGATCCTCGCCGGCGCGCACGGCCTTCCCCCCGGCGAGGTGCAGGTCCGGTATGTCGACAAGGTCGCCGGCGCGAACGGCGACTATACCCTCTTTCT
>DASTYH010000252.1:0-6542 GCA_035765075.1 Gemmatimonadales bacterium | reverse complement strand
GAAGGTGAGTCCGGCCCGGCGCTCGGTGGAGGTGTGGCAGGTCAGGCAGGCGAGTTGTTTGTGCTGGTCATGGGAAAAGGTGTCCGGTGCTGCGGGGGAGATGGAAACGAGCCCCGCGTGAGGGGCGTCCCGTGCGGGCGGGCCATCGCCTTTCGACCGGGGGACGTAGACCTCGATCGCCGCGGGCGACGCGCCGGCCGGCAGGGGATCGGCGTGCGGCACCGGCGCCGCGTGGGAGATGCGCCGGAGCGCCGCACTCGTGTCGAACGGCATCGGCGGCGCGCGCCGGCCGCCCGAGCGCTCGCGCACCGTCTGGTGGCATCCGGCGCAGTCGCTCGCGTCGGCGCGGGCGGCGTGCGGATCGTGGCAGGTCTCGCACTGCTCCGACACCTTGCGGTGGTTGGCGCCGCTGTGGAACGGCTCGTCTTCCCAGTTGTCGTGGCACCCGGACGTGGTGCAGGTCTTGAGCGACTCCTCGGGCCGCTCCTGCTGGTGCGGGTCGTGGCACATGGCGCACTTCCCGCTGTGCGGGTCCTTCTCCGGATCGAAGGTGATGCGCTCCCGCATGGCGTGGCAGCCGAGGCACTGCGGCGCGCCCGGCATGAGGACGCCGGAGGCGGAGTCGCGGGTGGCGAGCGCCACCACGCCGGCGGTGAACTCGTGGCACGCGATGCAGTGCCCCTGGACGAGCGAATCCTCCGCCATGGCGCCGAGGCGGATGTCCGTCTCCTCCTGCGTGTGGCAGCCGCTCTGCCCGCAGGTCGTTTCCCCCGGGATGAAGCGGTGGACGTCCTGTCCATGGCAGGTGGTGCACTGCACATCCGCCAGGTCCACGCTGTCCGACTCGAGGTGCACCCGGTGGCCGGCGGTGGCGGCGACGTTCTGCCACGTCTCCCTTGCCTCGCCGGTGACGTGGCACTCGGAGCAGATGCGGGTCGGCACCTTGGCATGCTCGCCGATCTCCTCGGGGCGCTCCGCCACCCAGAGATAGAGCTGGCGCGCACTGGCGAAGATGGACTGCTGGTGGCAGGCGTGGCAGGAGAGGGAGTCGTGCTTCTGTGTGATGCCCCGGATCTCCGCATCGATCATCCGGCGGACCGGCGGCTCCATGATGTGGCAGCCGGTGCAGAAGCCGTTGTCGTGCTGCATGTAGTTCCAGCTGACCGTCCCTGCGGTCACGGCCAGGACGAGCACGACGAGCGCGGCGGCGGCGAGGCCGATCTTGACCGCCTTCTCCCGGGTGCGGAGCCAGGTGGCGATCGGCTGCCGCTTCCGCCACAGGTAGATCAGCAGGGCGATGGCAACAAGAACGCCGGCGATGAAGCCGGCGATCTGGATCCACTGGGGAATGTTGAACAGGAAACGCACGACGGCCGCGGGGCCGCCCGGAAGCGGCGACTCGACCGTCGTGGAGTCCTGGATCATCACCGCAGCGTACGGATCAGCCTCGTGATCCCGCCCGACTGCGGCCCGGTGCCCTGCATCGGCGTCTCGAGAATCCGCTGCACCGTCACGGGGGGCGGCGCGAGCCCGTACACCGCCACCAGCTCCTGGATGTTGGCCCGGAGCAGTGACTCGGAGAGGAACGGGTTGTGCACCCCGAGCGAGCGGTCGCCGTTCGCGTAGCGCTCTTCGCCGATCATCTTGACGTTGAAGAACGCGCCCTCGGCCGCCGTGATGATCGTGTCCCCGGCGAACTCGCCCGGGCTCGCCGCCTTGATCTGCGGCAGATATCCCGTGTCGATGCCCACATCGATGGTCTCGTTGTCGTTCACGTCCACCCAGATGGCGTCCGCGAGGTCGCCGAGCTTGTCACGCAGGTTGGTGAGGGCGGAAACCGCCACGTCCTCGGAGGCATGGCAGCCGGCCGCGGCGCAGGTATTGAAGCGGCGCGAGGCGTTGTCGTAGGCGCAGTTCGATTCCGGCAGCGGCTGGCCGTTGGCGTCCACGCAGGGGATCGCCTTGAAGAGGTGGCCCGTCGAGTTGATCACGAAGTCGCCGGTGAGCGCGTCGGTGACCTCGAAGCTCTCCACGTGGCAGCCGGCGCAGAGCCGCGGGTTCCGCTCCGACGCGTGCGAGGTGAAGATGCGCGACGTGTCGTAGGCGAACCCGGCGGGGCGATACCCGGCGGTACCGAGAAGCACGGCGCCCTGCGGCGCATGGGGCGATCCGCCATGCGTTCCGCCGCCTGGCTCGACCCGCCGAATGTGGCAGCGCATGCAGAGGTTCTGCTCAGGATCGGGGTTCGAGATCGAGAAGCGGAGCTCCGCCTCGTTCTCGGAGCCGTGCGGGTCGTGGCAGACGCCGCAGACGATCGGGAGGTTCTCGGTGCCGTTGCGCTCGGCGTAATTGAAGTTGGCGTTGAAGCCCCGGAGTGCGCCGCGTCCCTCATGGCAGCTCTGGCACTCCGTCCGGCCGGCCGGCGAGGCGATGATCTGCGCGTGGCCCGACTGCTCCCATTCATCCACGAACGGGTGGTGCGTGCCGGAGTGGCAGCTGGCGCAGCTCGCATCCGGGTCCGCCTGGCTCAGGTGCGCGAGCGGCACGTTGCCGGGAAGGTCCGGCTCCGTTACGTGATCGAGGCCGGGTCCGTGGCAGCTCTCGCACTGCACATTGTGGTAGGCCGAATCCTGGACCACGTTCCACCCGGCGGGACCGTTGGCGACGTTGCCGTTCTCGCTCACGGTATGGCAGCCGTAGCAGAAGGCCTGCGCGCTGCCCGAGCTCTCGAGCGTCTCGAAGGCGTCGGCGTGCGGCGAGTCCTGCCAGTCACGCTGATGCCCGACGTGGCAGTTGCCGCACGTCGTCTGGTTGGTGCTGGCGCTGAAGAGGCCGAGGAAGCCGTTGACGCTGTCGGGGGGTGGATTGAACGGCTCGCGATCCCGGAACACGATCGTCTCCGAGGTGCACGCGCCTATAAGGAAGAGAAGGGGTACGATCCAGAGTCGGCCCCACTGGCGAGTCAGCATACGATCCGTCCGGATAAGGTCCGCACCACACCACAGCATCCTCATCGTAAATACGTATTTCTACGGACTGCGCAAGAGGCGCGACGCAGGGTAAGGGAAGCTTCATGTTGTGCTTAGTCGCCCTTCAGGGTCCGCCTTAGCGGGCGGGCACTTTCGTCGTTAGCTTGAATCCACCTCGGCAATTCTACGGAGCATGACGGTGGCCATTACCCGGAACTGTGTGACCTGCGGGGCACCCGCATCCGGCCGCTTCTGCGGTGCGTGCGGCGCGCCGGTGGATGCCGCCTGCCGGTCGTGCGGGGCGCCGCTGGCGCCCGGGACCCGCTTCTGTGCCGAATGCGGCGCGCCGGTCGGAGCCACGGTCCAGGGTCTCGGCGCCAAGGCCGCCCCGGGACCGGGACTCCCGCGCTGGGCCTTCCCCGCAGCGGGCGCCCTCCTGCTCGCCGTGGTCCTCCTCCTTCTCATCAGAGGCGGGAACCCCCAGGGTCCCCTCGCAGCCGCGGCCCAGCCCGGCGCCGCCGCGCCACCCGACATCAGCAATCTCTCCCCCCGCGAGCGCTTCGACCGCCTCTACAACCGGAGCATGCAGGCGGCGGAGCAGGGGGATACGTCCACCTTTGCGACGTTTGCGCCGATGGCGCTCATGGCGTACGCCGCCCTCGACTCGGTGGATGCCGACGGCCGCTATCACGCCGCACTCCTCCACCTCCACAGCGGGGACGCCGCCGGCGCCGCCGCCCTGGGCGACTCGATCCTGGCGCTCGCGCCCGGCCACCTCTTCGGCTACGTGGTGGGCGCGGCGGTGGGGCGGACCCGCGGGGACAGCGCCGCGGTGCGCGCCGCCTACGCCGGGTTCCGCCAGCACTTCCCGGCGGAGAGCGCCGCGGGCCGGCGGGAGTACGGGGAGCACCGCTTCATCATCGACGAGACCCGGCGGGCGGCGGGGGTCCGGTAGTTTCACCCGCCGCATCCGGGCGGTATCTTCCGGGGACAGACCTGATCAGACGGAGTGAGCCATGAGCGCAGGAACCAAGTTCCTCGTCGTCGCCGGGATCATCGTGGCGGCGGTCGGGTATCTCATAGTCGCCGGGGTGAAGCAGACGGGGGTCTATTACTTCACCCCCACCGAGCTCGCCGCCAAGGCCGCCGCCGATCCCACCTTCTACGATCTCGGCGTCAAGGTCGGCGGGGCCAACGTCGTGCGCGGGTCGGTGAAGCGTGACGTGGCGACGCAGCAGGTCGACTTCCGTATCACCGACGGCCACCAGGAGTATCCGGTGAGCTATCGCGGCATCGTCCCCGACACCTTCACGGACGCGGACGACATCGAGGTGATCGTCGAGGGGCGGCTCGGGCGGGACGGGACCTTCCACGCCACCGAGGTCCTTGCCAAGTGCGGCTCGCGCTACGAGGCGGCGGAAGAGGAAGCCCGGAAGCAGGTCTGAGCGATGACCCTCCTCGGCAGTTTCGCGCTCTGGACCGCGCTGCTTCTCGGCCTCTGGGGCGCCGTCATCGGCTTCTCCGGGCGCTGGCGCGGCCGTCCCGAGCTGGAGGCGTCGGTCACGCGCTCCGTCTACGGCGTCTTCCTCGCGCTCGCCATCGCGTCCATCGCCCTCTGGAAGGGCCTCCTCACCCACGACTTCAACATCCAGTACGTCTGGGCCTACACCTCCCGGAACCTCCCGACCTACTTCACCGTCGCCGCCTTCTGGGCGGGCCAGAAGGGGTCGCTCCTCTTCTGGGCGGTGGTCCTCTCCATCTTCGCCGTCCTCGCCCAGCTCCTCACCGCCAGCCGCCACCGCCCGCTCCTCCCCTACGTCGCGGCGGTGACGCAGTCGGTGGTGGTGTTCTTCGTGGCGGTCATGCTCTTTGCCGAGAATCCCTTCGAGCGGATGGCGTTCACGCCGCTCGACGGGCGCGGGCTCAACCCGCAGCTGCAGAACGTCGGCATGGTGATCCACCCGCCGATGCTCTACCTCGGCTACATCAGCATCACGATCCCCTTCGCCTTTGCGGTGGCGGCGCTCATGTCCCGCCGGCTCGACACCGGGTGGATCCAGGCGATCCGGAAATGGACGATCGTCTCCTGGCTCTTCCTCTCGATCGGGATCACGCTGGGGATGTGGTGGGCGTACGTGGAGCTCGGCTGGGGCGGCTACTGGGCGTGGGACCCGGTGGAGAACGCGAGCTTCCTCCCCTGGCTCACCATGACGGCGTTCCTCCACTCCGTGATGATCCAGGAGAAGCGGGGGATGCTCAAGCGGTGGAACGTGGCGCTGGTCATCGGCACGTTCATGCTCAGCATCTTCGGCACCTTCATCACCCGCTCCGGGGTGATCGCGAGCGTGCACAGCTTTGCCCAGTCGAACGTCGGCTTCTTCTTCCTCGCCTTCCTCGTGATCGCGGGGGCCTTTGCCTACACGCTCCTCTATACCCGCTGGCCCGACCTCGAGCCGGATGCGCAGCTCGAGTCCATGGCGAGCCGTGAGGCGGCGTTCCTCTTCAACAACCTCGCGCTCGTCGGCATCGCCTTCTCCGTGCTCTGGGGAACACTCTTCCCCATCCTCTCCGAGCTCGTGCGGGAGACGAAGATCACGGTGGGCCCGCCGTTCTTCAATCGCGTCAACATCCCGCTCGGGCTCTTCCTCCTCGGCCTCACCGGGGTGGGGCCGCTGATCGCCTGGCGGAAGGCGTCCACCGCCAATCTCCGCCGGCAGTTCCTCGTCCCCGTGGCCGTGGGCATCCTCACGCTCGGACTCTCGTTCGCGGCGGGGGCCCGGAATTTCTACGCGGTGGTGGCCTTCACGCTGGCGGGCTTCGTGACGGCGGCGATCGTGCAGGAGTTCTGGCGCGGCGTCCGCGCGCGCGGCCGGATGCACGGCGAGTCGGTGCCGGTGGCCCTCATGAACCTGATCTCGCGGAACCGGCGGCGGTACGGCGGCTACATCGTGCACGTGGGGATCGTCGTCTACTTCGTGGCCTTTGCCGGGATGGCCTTCAAGACCGAGACCGAGGCCACGCTCACGCCGGGGGAGAGCGTGACGCTCGCGAGCCCCTTCGGCCACACCTACCGGCTCACCCACACCGGCATCTCCCAGTACAAGGCGGAGAACCGGTACGTGACGGCCGCGGCGGTGCGGGTGGAGAAGGACGGCCGGGACATGGGGATCATGACCTCGGAGAAGCGGCAGCACTTCACCATCGAGGCGGGGCAGGAGGTGAAGTCGTTCGAGCCGAGCACCGAGGTGGCCATCGAGAGCGGGCTGCAGGAGGACCTCTACATCGTCTTTGCCGGCGCGGTGGCGGGGACGGAGGAGGCGGTCTACCGCTTCACGATCAACCCGCTCGTCTGGTGGGTCTGGGCCGGCGGTTTCATCCTCGTCTTCGGCGGGGTGGTGACGATGTGGCCGGGCGGCGCACCGGTGGGCGTCATGCGCCGCGCGCCGCAGGCGGGCTATGGCGTGACGCTCGCGGGCGCGGGCCCGCGTGTCGGAGCCGGCGCGGGAGCGAACCCCGATGCGCACTGATCCCGCGGTGAGCCTCACCCGACGCGGCCTCTTCGGCGCCACCGGT
>DASTYH010000251.1:0-5085 GCA_035765075.1 Gemmatimonadales bacterium | reverse complement strand
GGCATGCAGCACGATCTCGCCGATGTCGAAGTAGTTCGCAAAGGCGCCGTCGGTCTCCCACGGCATCGTGAGCGGATTCCCGTTGACGGTGGCCAGGCGGTAGGTCCCCGCCAGCGCGGCGAGCGGATTGGTCGACCCGGTCCCCGGGTGCTGGGTACCCGGGCCGGGGCCCGTAAGCTCCCCGCCACTTCCACAGGCGGCGGTGGCGAGCACGGCGAGCAGGACGGCGGCAAGGCGAAAGCGCGACATCGGTTCCTCCGGTCAGTGGGTGAGCGATTCGGTCCACCCGAAGACGCGACACTCCCCCCGCCGATCCGGACATCTTGCCATTTCGGGTTTTCTTCGGTATATAGAATCCGGCCTCGCCTCCCCCGTCCACCGTCTACCGTCTACCGTCTCCCCGCCATGTCCCTCGAAGCCCGCCTCAAGACCCTCATGACCCTGGCCCAGGATGACCGCGATTCGGTGGTCGATCGGCCGCTGCCGCCGAGGCTCCGGCATACCGAGGAGGTGGGAGCGCTCCGGCCGCTCAACATCAGGAATCTCAGGGTCGGCGCGGGACGCCGCCGGCTCCTGCGCATCCTGATGACCAATGCCTGCAGCTACAACTGCCACTATTGCCCCATGCGTCGGGACCGGAACCTCCCGCGGACTCTCCTCAAGCCGGAGGAGCTCGTCCGGATCTTCGTCGGAGCGCTCGCACGGGACTGGTGCGACGGGCTCTTCCTCACCACCGGTATCCCCGGCCGCCCCGTCAAGGTGATGGACGACCTCATCACCACGCTGGAGATGATCCGCGAGCGGCACCGATTTGCCGGCTACATCCACGTCAAGATCGTTCCGGGCGCGGAGGAGGAGCAGATCGCGCGCATCACGGCGCTCGCCACCCGGGTTTCCATCAATCTCGAGGCGCCCTGTGGCGCGAGTCTCTCGGAAATTGCCCCGGAGAAGAACCTCGACGTCGCGGTCGCCGCGCTCGAGCGTGCGCGCGCGCTGATCACGCGGCATCGCGAGGAATTGCGGTTGGGCAGGCCCCGGGATCCCCTGCACCCGGGCGGCGTGGCGGGGATGACGATGCAGTTCGTGGTCGGCGCAACCACCGACACCGACAGCACCATCCTCGGCAAGGTGAGCGGCATCTACGCCGGCGGGGGAATGCACCATTCCCAGTTCAGCGCCTTCCGTCCGATCAGCGAAACGCCGATGGAGGCGGTGCGCGCTGCGCCTGCCCTCCGGGAGCATCGGCTCTATCAGGCCGATCACCTGCTCAGGGAGTACGGCTTCGCTGCCGACGAAGTGGTCTACGACGATACGGGAAACCTTCCGCTGGGACAGGACCCGAAGACCACCTGGGCGCTCGCCAACCCGGAGCGCTTTCCCGTCGAGGTAAGGACCGCTTCGTACGAGGAGCTGGTGCGGGTCCCGGGGGTCGGGCCGCTGAGCGCGCGCCGGATCGTCGCCGAGCGCGCCGGCACCCGGTACCGCGGGCTCGCCGATCTCGGCCGCATCGGCGTCGTCACTGCCCGCGCCGCGGGGTTTCTGACCCTCGGCGGCCGCCGCCTCCAGAACCATCGCTGGGCCGAACAGCTCGGCTTCTGGAAGCCGGAAGACGAGGCGGGGATGTACCACGGGCTGTATGAGGTGAGTCCGGGGACGTTCAGATAGGCGGGAACGGCGCCTGCTCAGGTAGTGCGGTGCGTCCACGCGACGTCTCGGCCCCCGTCGCGGAGTCTACCCCCGAAGGGGGCTCCGGGGTGACAGTCTCCTCCTACTCTCCCGCCGTTCCCGCCGCTACCGCCGTTCCCGCCGTTCCCGCCGTTCCCGCCGCTCCCCCCATTCCCGCCTCCAGATAATCCACGACCTCATCCGCCGAGTACGACGTCCGCCCGGCCAGGAATCCGGCGATGCCGACGAGGTCGTCGCCGCTCGTGATGAGCTCCGGCTCGACGCGCCCTTCCTCCCGGACCTGGGCGTGGCCCACGTTGGCCATGAGCGCGTTGCAGAGGCAGCGTCGCCCCTCGGTCTCTTCCTCCGTTCCCCCCTTTTCGACGTACGCCGCCACCGGCTCGGCCGCGCAGCGATAGCCGAGCCGGCCGTCCGGTCGGACGTATGCGGTGCGGAGATAGCCGAGGTCGCAGACGCGCTCCCGGGCGGGCTTCGTGGCGAGCGCATCGGCGGGCCACCGGACCACCTTGAACGGATACCCGGTCGGCGAGGCCCGCGGATCGGTGATCACATCCACCTCGCCGCGAGCGGCGTGCTCGAGCACCGAGCGCTTCGTCTCCTCGGTGAGCCCCGACTCGTCCGTGTACGCGAAGAGCGTCCCGACCTGGATCCCCGCGGCACCGGCCGCGAGTGCCGCCTGGAGCGCCTGGGGAGAACCGGTCCCGCCCGCGAGCCAGAACGGAAGGCCGAGCTCGCGCATCGCCTCGAGGTTCGCGATGTCGCGCTCGCCGTAGATCGGCTCCCCCCGCTCGTTGCGCTGCTCCTTCCCACGCGGTGGCGCGTTGTGCCCGCCGGCCGTCGGTCCCTCGACCACGAATCCATCCACGCGCCCGCTCGCCTTGCGGCTGAGCATGGTGGCAAGCGATTCGCTGGAGACGATCGGGAGGAACCACGGCCGCCGGATCGCGGGAGCGGTCGCATCGGTCCAATGCGCCTCGGGCTCGAGCTTCGCGTGCATGCTCTCGCCGGGCGCGAGTCCCTCGACGTCGAGCTTGAGTGAAGCCGGCCGATGCTCCGCGAGGGCATCGAGCACGCCCGGGATCTCCCGCGGGATGCCCGCCCCCATCAGCACGTAGTCCACCCCCGCGAGCATCGCTCCGTAGAGCGTCGCGAGGTTGGGGAGCTGCACCTTGGTCAGCAGGTTGATCCCCACCAGCCCGCCATGGCCCTCGCGCGCGAGCCACGTTTCCACGAAGCTCGCGAGCATGGTGATCTGTTCGCGTGCCCGGCTCGCCCCGAGCCGGTACATCGAGAGCATCCGGTAGGGCTTTCCTTCCCGGCCGTCGGGGAGGAAATACCGCTTGAGGGCGTCGGCGGCGACGCCGGGGAGGGGGAACCGCTCCATGGCGCGCCGGAGGTGGCCCCCCGGATCGCCGTCCTGCAGGCGGCGAACGAACAGCGAGTCGATCGCCGTACCGGAAACGACGCCCAGGTGCCCGCGGAGCGACACCGCCCGGGCGAGCTGCCAGTTCGATACGCCGATCCCCATCCCGCCCTGGATGATCGACGGAAGTGCCATGGTGCTCACGAAATTCCTTCGCTGGAAGACCTTGAAAGAACGCGCAGGGAACATGAAGAGAACGTGAAGGAATCGGGAAGGCGCTTCCGGCGGGGGTTACCTTCGGAGCATCCCAGCGGAGAGATGCCCATGTGGGAGTGGTTTGCGGGACTCGACCCGGTGTGGCAGGCGCTCGTCGCGGGCGGCGTCACCTGGGGGGTGACCGCCCTCGGCGCCGCCACCGTCTTCCTCCGCCGCGCCCTGCCGCGGTGGATCCTCGACGCGATGCTCGGCTTCGCCGCGGGCGTCATGATCGCGGCGAGCTTCTGGTCGCTGCTCGCCCCGGCGATCGATCTCGCCGAGGCGCGGGGCGATCCTCCCTGGCTGCCGGCGACCGTGGGTTTCGTGCTGGGTGCAGGGATGCTGCGGCTCGCCGACCAGCTCCTCCCCCACCTCCATCCCGACCTCGCCGAGTGGGGAAGAGCGGAGGGAGTGGAGTCGCACCTCCGGCGTACCACCCTGCTCGTGCTCGCCATCACGCTCCACAACATCCCGGAAGGGCTCGCCGTCGGCGTCGCCTTTGGCGGCGCCGCGGGACCCGACGCGCTGCATGGCGTTTCGCTAGCCGCGGCGGTGGCGCTGGCGCTGGGAATCGCCATTCAGAACGCTCCGGAAGGGGTGGCCGTGGCGCTGCCGCTTCGCCGCGAGGGAATGTCCCGGTTCCGCGCCTTCTGGTACGGGCAGCTCTCCGCTGCGGTCGAGCCCGTCGCCGCCGTGGCGGGCGCCGCCGCCGTCTCCCTCATCGCCCCGATCCTGCCGTACGCCCTCGCCTTTGCGGCCGGCGCCATGCTCTACGTGGTGGTCGAAGAGCTCATCCCCGCCGCCCAGCGCGGCGGACACACCGATCTCGCCACCTCGGCGGTGATCGTCGGGTTCGCGGTGATGATGGTCCTGGACGTGGCACTGGGATGACGATCCCGGATCGGAGCGCATCACCGGGAGGGAGGGCGGTGATCCCCCGGAGAGAGGTGGGGCGTACCGGGTAGAGGCCCGGATCATGGGGCTTTGGAATCGGAGTCCTCCAACCGGAGCCTCGCATGAACCGACTCGCCCCCACCCTCCTGGTCTCGATTCTCCTTTCTTCGGCCTGCGGCGGCGAGGGCCCCACCGAGCCGCCCCCGGCGGGGAACGCGACGGGCCTGGTGATCGCCCCCGGGGCCCTGCTCTTCGCCGAAGCCGGCGCGAGCCAGCAGCTCCGGGCCTACGCCGTCGACGCCGACGGCGACAGCACCCTCGTCGACGCCACCTTTCAGAGCTCCGACCCGACCGTCGTATCCATCGGCGGCGATGCCGTCGCGACCGGCGGCACCACGCTCGGCTCGGCGCAGATCGTCGCCACGAGCGGGGACCTTACCTCGGCGCCGATTCTCGCGCTGCGCGCGACACCGGCGGCCGGAGCGCTGCTCGTCGCCGACTCGCAGGTGGTGGGCTCGATCGCTCCGGTCGATCCCGCTGCGGTCTATGCGCCCGGCTGGCAGTACCGCGTCCGCCTTCGGGGCGTGTCGCCCGCCGTCGGGCGGGTCGTTCTCGCGAGCGGCGGCGCCCCTGTCGGCGGACGGACCGTGAGCGTCGGTGCCGCCGGTGGCGATGTCGATGTCGTACTCGAGCTGCTCACGATCGACGAGATGTTCGACCAGCTCGCCGTGGACGAACAGATGCCGCTTCAGAATGCCGAGCTCGGCGTGCCGGATGCGTTACGCGGCTCGTTCGAGGTCCGGCAAGGGGGGAGCGGGGCCGTGCGGCTCGTTCCCCGCGCCGGGCTGAGGCCCTTCACCGCCTCGGTGAGCCGCCCGTCGCCGAAT
>DASTYH010000250.1:0-5037 GCA_035765075.1 Gemmatimonadales bacterium | reverse complement strand
GAAGGTTCTCGACCACCGCTCCGTCCACGTAGGTCCGGCCCCCGATCTGGCGGGGCGGAAAGATGCCCGGGAGCGCGCAGGACGCGAAGACGGCGTCCGCCACGCGGGCATCGCGCCGGCCCGGCAGCCCCCAGAAGACCTGGCGGCCGGAGTGGAGGTCCGCGGTGTTGATGAGGAGGGGGTGCAGCAGGTCGTCGAAGCGCCGGTTGCCCACGAGGCTCTCGATCAGCTCCTCCAGGGGCTCCGCGCGGTAGACGGCGGGGGAGAGCATCCGGCGGAATGCCATGTCGGCATGCGCCACGCGGAAGACGTGGCGGCGGCGAACGAGGAGCGCGCGCGCGTGCATCTCCTTCGGCGACATGCCGCTCGCCCAGGCGGCGGCCACCAGCGCGCCCATGCTCGACCCGATGACGAGGCCCGGGACGAGCCCTCGCTCCTCCAGCGCCCGGAACACGCCGATGTGCGCGAGCCCCTTGAGGCCCCCGCCGCTCAGCACCAGTGTCACCTTGCGAGTGGTCATAGGTTGCCGGAATATCGGCGAGGCGGCTAACCTACCGCCATGCCCCGCGCCAATGGTCCCTCCTCACCGCTGCGCCGTCGGCTCGCGCGCGACCGCTTCTTCCAGTTCGGGCTCGTTCTCGTCGTCCTCGTGCTTCTCGCCGCACTTTTCGCGCCGTGGCTCGCTCCGCACGACCCCCTCAGCGGCGATCTCCGGGGCGCCTATCTCGCGGCGCCCGGCGGCGAGTACCCGCTCGGGACCGATTCCCAGGGGCGGGACGTCCTGAGCCGGGTGCTCCATGGCGCCCGGATCTCGATCGCGGTGGGGCTCATCTCCCAGAGCGTGGCGGTGCTGCTCGGCGTGGCGCTCGGACTCCTGGCGGGGTACTACCAGCGTTGGGTGGATGCGCTGGTGATGCGGCTGGCCGACATCACCCTCGCCTTTCCGACGCTGCTCCTCCTGATCGCCGTAGCGGCCGCGGTACGGCCATCGCTCCCGGTCATCTTCCTCGTGATCGGCGTCGTCGGCTGGGCGGCGATGGCGCGCATCGTCCGGAGCCAGGTGCTCACGCTCAAGCGATCGGAGTTCGTGCTCGCCGCGGAGGCGCTCGGCGCGCGCGACACCCGGATCCTCCTCAGGCACCTCCTCCCGAACGTCCAGGCACAGGTGATCATCGCCGCCACGCTCGGGATCGGCGGCGCCATCATGGCCGAGGCGGCGCTCTCGTTCGTCGGGCTGGGCGCGCAGCCGCCGACGCCCAGCTGGGGCGCCATGGTGGCCGACGGCCGCGATCTCCTCCGCGTGGCGCCGTGGGTCTCGTTTGCGCCGGGCATCGCGATCGGCATTGCCGTGCTGGGCTTCAATCTGGTGGGCGATATCCTGCGCGAGGTGTATGATCCGAGGCTGCGGAGCAGGGAATGAGAGGGGACGGGAGAGGGTGGACGGTAGACGGTAGCGGTAGACGTAGACAGTGGACAGTGGACAGTGTCGCTTGGTGACGCTCCGAGACCATGACGTGCCGGGAGACCGATGCTCGAACAACTGAATCATACCTCATCCCGCCCTTCCCGCTCCCCGTTCGCCGAGCTCCGCGAGCGCGAATTCGCCGCGCTCGCCGGCACCACCTATCTGAACAGCGCGAGCATCGGACCGCTCCCGGCGCGGGCCGTGCGGGTACTGGATGAGCTCAACCGGAAGCGCGCGGCGCCGTATCTTCTCCCCGATCCCGATCTCTTCGCGATCTTCGCCGAATCCCGCCGCCTGATTGCGCGCCTCCTCAATGCATCGGTCGAGGAGATCGCGCTGGCCACGAATACATCGTACGGCCTCAATATCGCGGCGCTCGCGCTGCCGCTCGAACCGGGCGACGTCGTGGTGGTGAGCGACCGGGAATTCCCGGCAAACGTCTATCCCTGGCTTCATCTGCGCGAGCGGGGAATCGAAGTGGAGCTCGCCCCGGTGACGGCCGAGGGGTGGCCCGACGAGGCGCGCCTCCTCGAGCGCGTCACCGATCCGCGGGTCCGCCTGCTCGCCGTCTCGCTGGTGCAGTTCAGCAACGGCTATGCGGTGGATCTCGGCGCACTCTCCCGTGCCACGCGCGCGAGCGGGACCTGGCTCGTCGTGGACGCGATTCAGGGGCTGGGACAGCTGCCCGTGGACCTCCAGGCCACTCCCGTGGACATTCTCTCCTCGGGCGGGCAGAAGTGGCTCCTCTCCCCCTGGGGCTCCGGCTTCACCTACGTTCGCCGCGAGCTCATCGAGCAGCTGCGGCCCCCGATCGCCGGGTGGATGGCGTTCGAGGGAACCGACGACTTCAGCCGGCTCACCGCGTACAGCACCGAGTTCCGGCACGACGCCCGTCGCTTCGAGACGATCACGCTCCCCTACCAGGACTTTGCGGGCATGAACGCCTCGCTCGAGCTGATCCTCGAGGGAGATCCGGCGGCGATCGGGGCCCACGCGCGTGCCTGCCATGAGCCCCTCCTCGCCTGGGCCCGCGCTCGCGGTGTGCGCGTCACCTCCCCCACCGGCGCGCACGGCTCCGCCATCCTCTGCCTCGCGCCGCCCGATGCCGCCGCCGCCCATGCGCGCCTCCGCGAGGCGGGGATCTACTGCAGTCTGCGCGAGGGCTCCCTCCGATTCAGCCCCCATCTCTTCAATACGGTCGAACAGATGGTGGGGGTGGTTGATGTGCTGGATGCGGCGGGGCGTGGTCGGTGAGCGGCGCCTCCTTCTCCGAAGCCCTCGCCGCCGGCTACGGCTTCGACGTTCCCGCGATCACCCTGGGCGGCGCGGTGCACGAGGGCACGGTGCACGCGACGCCCCTCGTGCGGGTGCCCCTCGCCATGATGAACCGCCACGGCCTCGTCGCCGGGGCCACCGGTACCGGGAAGACGCGCACGCTCCAGCTGCTCGCGGAGCAGCTCTCCGTCCAGGGCGTCCCCGTCTTCATTGCGGACATCAAGGGGGACCTGCAGGGGCTCGCCGTTCCCGGCGAGGGTGGGGAGAAGATCGCGGCCCGCGCGTCGAGCATGGGGTATGACTGGAAGCCGGCCGGCGTTCCCGTCGAGTTCGTGAGCCTGACCGGCCGGAATGGCGTGCAGCTCCGCGCAACGGTCAGCTCCTTCGGCCCCCTCCTCCTCGCGCGCGTGCTTCGGCTCAACGAGACGCAGACGAGCGTGCTGAGTCTCGTTTTCAAGTACTGCGACGATCAGGGCCTCCCGCTCCTCGACTTCGGCGACCTCCGCGCCGTGCTGCAGTTCCTCACCTCCGAACAGGGGAAGGGCGCGCTCGCCGGATACGGCGCGATTTCGAGCCAGAGCGTCGGGGTCCTCCTGAGGAAGATGGTCGAGCTGGAGCAGCAGGGGGCGGAGCGGTTCTTCGGCGAGCCCGAGTTCGACATCCACGACCTGATCGCCACCACGCCCGACGGCCGCGGTGTGGTCACCTGTCTCGAGCTGGCGGATGTCCAGGATCGCCCGGCGCTCTTCTCGACGTTCATGATGTGGCTCCTCGCGGAGCTCTACCAGAATCTCCCCGAAGCGGGCGACCTGCCGAAGCCGAAGCTCGTCTTCTTCTTCGACGAGGCCCACCTGCTCTTCGATGCCGCGCCGAAGGCCTTCCTCGAGCAGATCCAGCAGGTCATCCGCCTCATCCGGTCGAAGGGCGTCGGCGTTTTCTTCGTGACGCAGACGCCGAAGGACGTGCCCGACGACGTGCTCGCCCAGCTCGGCAACCGGGTGCAGCACGCCCTTCGCGCCCACACGCCGGACGATGACAAGCGGCTGCGAGCCACCGTCCGCACCTATCCGAAGACGGCGTTCTACGACCTGGAGGAGACGCTCACCACCCTCGGGACCGGCGAGGCGGTGGTGACGGCGCTCGATCCGAAGGGCGTCCCCACGCCGGTGGTCGCAACGCGGCTCATTCCGCCGGCGGCGCGCATGGCGCCCCTCACGCCGGAGGAGCTCAAGGTCGAGCTCGCGCAATCCGACCTCCTCGCCGAGTACGGCGAGCCGCTCGACCGGGAGAGCGCGCGGGAGCTGCTGGCGAAACGGATCGCCGACGCGCCGCCCCCGGCGGAGGCGCCCGCGCGGAAGGGACGGGCGGCGAAGTCCGCCGCCGGAGCCGCCATCGGCGCGATCGGGGTCACGATCGGCCGCACGGTGGCGCGGGAGATCACCCGGGGAGTGCTCGGGGTCCTCGGGGTGAAGCAGCGGCGGTCCGCCACGCGGCGAACCCGGTGGGGGATCTTCTGAGTCCTACGGGATGACGATGTTGATCAGCCGCTCGCGGGAGGATCGCTCCCCCGTTTCCCGGTCCTCGAGCGTCACCCGAAGGCGGTAGCGTCCCTCGGCGAGGCCTTCGAGCCCGATCGTCCGGCGGATGTGCATCGTGGTGCGTTCGGCCCGCTCGGCAAAGAGGAGACTCACCCCTCGCCCTTCCTCGTCGTTCGCGGGGCGTACCGCGAGCGTCGTCTGGTAGGAGCGGCCGGGCACGAGCCCGGAGGCCTCGTAGTACACCGGCGCGTCGTCTCCGGGCATGTAGGCATTCAGGGCGTTGAGCATGACGGGGTCGCCGAGATTCTCCCAGCGCAGCCCGCCGGCGGACCGCCCCAGGACGAGATCGCTCAGGGCGAGCGTTCCCCTGGGAGCGCCGAGTGCGACGTCCCGAAGCAGCGCCGTGGACCCCGCCTCTCCTCCTGCCTCCTCCACCGCCACGCGTACGTCGTAGGCGCCTGCCGGCGCCGGCAGCTCGACGAGGCCGCTCAGCCATGCGCCGGCCGGGAGCGTATCCCGCGCCACGAACGCACGAAGGGTATCGAGGCCCCGGATGACGTTGTGCGTCCGGTCAACTGCGGAGACGCGGAGCCCGATCCGGTAGCGTACCCGCCCGTCGTCCAGCGGCTGGGGCGTGAGCCGCTCCCCCGGGATCGCGAACACGACGAGCAGCCGTCCGGTCCCGGCCGGCGGCTGGCCCACCGCGCTGATCTGAATGATGGGATCGAGCGGCCGGGGATACAGCAGGGTGTAGCTGTC
>DASTYH010000249.1:0-4871 GCA_035765075.1 Gemmatimonadales bacterium | reverse complement strand
ACCACCGGGTGACGCGAATCACGCCGGCGTCCGATCCGTGTGCCGGGCGCCCGGTGCCGCGCCCCGGAAACCCTGTGCGCCCAGCGGCGTGGCATCCGTCTGAAGTTTGACGCCGGGAGGGCCACTCGCGACATTAGAGGCCGACAATCCGGTCATCGTGAACTCAGGGAGAATGCCTTTCATGCGGATCCTGCGGGGCGTCGGCATCACGCTTGGCGTGCTCATCGCACTCCTCATCCTGATCGCTGCGGTCGGGTATGGGATCAGCTCATCCCGCCTCTCCCGGAGCTGGGAGGTGGCGCCGGAGTCGCTCGAGTTCTCCACCGACTCCGCCGTACTCGCGCGCGGCAGGCATCTGGCGGAGGCCCGCCTCGGCTGCGCCGACTGCCACACCGCCGATCTCGGCGGCCAGGTGTTCATCGACAGCCCGGTCTTCGGGCGCTTCGTGGCGCCGAACCTCACGCGGGGAGCGGGAGGGATCGGAGCGAGCTACACCGACGCCGACTGGGTGCGCTCCGTCCGCCACGGCGTGGCTCCCGACGGCCGGGCGCTCCTGATCATGCCGTCGCAGGAATTCAGCCGGCTGAGCCGGGAGGATCTCGTCGCCGTCATCTCCTGGGTCAAGTCGGTTCCCGCCGTCGACCGCACCGTACCGCAGTCGGCCCCCGGGCCGATCGCACGCGCGATGGTGGTATTCGACGAGAAGGCCATCCCCGCCTCCGTCATCGATCACTCCGCGCCCTTCCCCGCGGCACCCGTCGAGGAAGTGTCCGTCGAATACGGGGCGTACCTCGCTGGCACGAGCGGATGCCGCGGCTGCCACGGCCCCGATCTCGGTGGAGCGAAGTCCCATGAGCCCGGCGGCATACCGCCGGCCAACCTCACGCCGGCGGGCGCGCTGGGAAGCTGGAGCGAAGCGGATTTCCGCCGCGCCATGCGGGAGGGGAAGCGGCCGGACGGCACCGCGATCGCCCCGGCCATGCCCTGGAGCTCGCTCGGGCGGATGAGCGACCTGGAGCTCAACGCGATCTTTGCCTACCTCAAATCGCTTCCCCCGGTGACGCGGGAGATCTGAGTCTCCTACAGCGCCGGCGTGAACCCGGCGGTCCCTGCCACGATGAGCAGGCCCGTGTCGGGATCGAGCACCGCGACCCGGACGGTATAGGCGTCGTCGAACGTGAGCGTCTCGTGCGGGTTCGTGACCGTCGTGCCCGCTGGCGCCTGGCCGTAGGTCACGGGGCCCGTCACCGAGTTGCTGCTGGCGACGAATGCCCAGATCTCGGCGTCATCCTCGTCGCGGGTGACGCGAAGCTGCGCGACCCCGCACTCAGGGGCCCAGGAAAATGTCGGAGTGATACCGGCGGTGATGGTGAACGTCAGCTGTTCCTGGCAGCGGCCGTCATCGGGGTCGGACGAACAGGAGAGTGCGGCAGCGAACATCAGGACGGTTCCGGCGAGTCGATTTCCACGCGTCATCGTGAGCTCCTGGATCGGGACGATATGAACGCTGCGGCAGCTCCGCGGGTTGCGGTGATTGGGGCCGGCGACATCGGCTGCGGCTGGGCGGCGCTGGCGGTCTCCGCCGGCTGGCCGGTCGCCCTGTATGACGCTGAAAGCGTCCCCCTGGAACACGGCATAGGCGAGGTGCGCCGCCGCGTGGACACCCTCGTGGCGCTCGGCCGCGCCGACCCGATGGCCGCGCGGAGCGGGCACGACGACCTCAGGCAGGCGCGCAGCCTTCTCACCGCGGTGCGGGACGCCGACTGGGTGATTGAAGCTGCCTCGGAAGATCTGGCCGTCAAGCAGCGGCTACTCGAGCAGATCGAGCAGGTGGCCCGCCTGGCGGCAGTGGTCACGAGCAGCGCCGGAATGCTCCACGCGAGCCAGCTCTGCGCCCGGCTCCGCCGCGCCGATCGCCTCCTCGTGGCGCGGCCGCTCACCCCGGTGGAAATGCTGCCCCTCGTCGAGGTCGTCCCCGGCCCCCTCACCGATCCCGATTGTGTCGAGGACGTCCGCTGGTGGCTCACGCGGCTCGGACGCGCTCCGGTGGTGCTGCGCCGCGAGGTGACCGGTCACGTCGTGAGCCGGCTGGTGGCGGCGGTCTGGCGCGAGTCGATCCAGCTCCTCCTCGACGGCGTGATCGATGTCCGCGATCTCGACCGCGCCATTGCGCTGGGACCGGCGCTCGGGTGGGCCGCGGGAGGGCCGGCGGCCAACGCCCGCCTGGCGGCCGAAGACGGGAATCTCGCCGTGTTCATCGCCGCACTCGCGCAGCGCTATGGGCCGTGCTGGGCGGACCTGGCGGCGTGGGATCGTCTGGGACCGGAGGAGTGCGGGCGGCTGGCGCGCGCGATCGAGCGCGCCTATCCCGCCTCGGCCGAACTCCGGACGGGGCGGGACGAGCGATTGAGCCGCCTCCTCGACGCTGCCGAGGCGGACCCTACTTCATGAAGGGGTGCTCGACGCTCAGGTAGACGAAGAGCGATTCCTCCCCGCGACTCGGCCCCACCCCGATGGCCCATCCGAGCCCGGGCACGACCTGAACGCTTCCGGCGTTCAGCGCCCACCGGATTCCCGGACTCACGAACGCACTCTCGCTCCGCGCCGCAACGCCATCCGCAATCGCTTCCGCGTCGCTCGACCAGATTCCTTCCAGGAGAAGGTTGACCGTGGGGCGGAGGAGCCAGACGGCGCTCGCGCCGAGGCCGACCGAGGTGGTGGAGGCGGAGCCGCCTCCCGCGACGGACGCTGCGGGATGGTGGGTGAAGCCCGCATTCCAGTGAGTGACGAGCCGGGGGGCGGCCACGTAGGTGAGCGGCAGATTGACCTCGACGCCGATACCGCCGGCGCCGCGTCCCCGCACGGCACTGCCGGTGGGAAGGAGCAGCGTGGCGCGCGGTGCCAGGAGGAGCCGGGCCTCCGGATGACCCACGAGCTGAAGGCGGTAGTTGAGTCCGATGTCGCCGAGACCAGCGCCGCTGCCCGCATCGGGAAACGGAAGCGTGAAGCCGACCTGGTGGCGGATCCCTCCGACCGACCACTCCTGCGTCACCGCTGCCTCCCACTCCCCGGCACCGCCGTGGTCCAGCGTGCCGATGTGCTGGACGACACCCCGCTCCTGGTTGTACGCCTCCTCGACGAGAAAGCTGTTGTCCCGGATCGGCGCCTGCGCCGCGAGCGCCGCCGCCGTCATCGCCAGAAGGCCGGCGACGGCGAGAGCGAGACGCGCGCTCATCCGCCCACCAGGACCCCGGTGGCGTACATCAGGACGAGCCCGGCCAGCATTCCGAGAGCATTGAGCGGCGCGAGCACCCGGCGCTCTCCGCCCATCAGGAGGCGACCGAGCTGATAGACCACCTGCACGATGGCCCCCGCCCCCATCGCAAAGAAGAGCGTGGTCCAGAAGGGAGAACTGGAGAACCCTCCGATCCACGCACCGATCACCGTCGGAATGCCGGCCACGGCGCCGAGCGCCAGCAGCCGCGCGATGCCGGGCCGCTCGGATCCCAGCGGCGCCACGATGCCGAGGCCCTCCGTCGTGTTGTGAATGAGGAAGCCGATGACGAGGAAGGTGCCGAGCGCGATCTCGCCGGTGGCGTAGGAGCTCCCGATGGCGAGCCCTTCCCCCAGGTTGTGCAGGCCGATGGCAATGGCCACGAGGGCCGCGAGCTGGAGCCGGGTCGGCCCTGCGGCGGTCCGGGCGGCGCGCGGGCTCAGGGCGGCGAGGGCGAGGGGGGTGCCGAGGACGCCGAGGAGGATGAGCCCCCCGCCCTGCAGCGAACCCGCCACCCGCGCCGACGTCTCGAACGCCTCCGCGAGCGCGTCCACGCCCAGGAAGATCAGCAGCCCCACGGTGAAGGCGAGGAAGAAGTCGAGCCAGCGCCGGCCCAGGCGGCGGAGGAACGGAAGCCAGAGCAGCCCGAGCATCACCGGAATGACGCCAGCGTAGACACCGAGGAGGGCGAAGGTCGAGAGATACCGCGCATCGGCGCGGGGCGTTTCCATCGAGACCGGAATCGTGTGCGAGAAGGTGAGTCCGGTGCCGGTGACGAGCGTGACGGTGTGCGGCTCCCCTTCGACCCACGGGTACGGTGCGCGGATCGTGCGCCGCTCGAGGCGGCCGAGCGTCCGGTCGCCGTCGATCGTATGGACCCATGCCGCCTCGTCCACGAGGAGCTGCGCGATCGTGACCGCCTCGGGGCCGCCGTTGATCACGCTGATCTGCATGAGGCCCGGCTCGGGCAGCGTGATGCGGTCGATCGTCAGCTCCTCGACCGGCGGGAACGCCCTGGTGAAGACGCCCACCGGGCCCGCCCTGAGGAAGAGGGCCACCACCAGGCCCAGGAGCACCAGCGGTCCCACGCCGAGGACCCACGCGGGAATGCGCTGGGGCGCGGTGCCGGGCACCTCGGCGGGGGTGACGGCGGGATCAGACATTGAGCCGCTCCCGCACGTCGAAGATCCCGCTCCAGCCGAGCTCGGCGAACTCGCTCTGGTGCGCGTGGAACATGAACGGACCGGTGTGCTTGTAGGTGAACTCGAGCACCCCCCGCTCGCCCTGCGCCAGCGTGGCCACGTCGGTCCACTCGAAGCGCTCGAGATCGGTGCCGGTGCGGTAGAACCGGAAGAAGTTGCCGTGCAGGTGGAACGAGTTGAGCAGGTCGAACTCGGTGATGTTGACGAGATAGACTCGCGTGAGCTCGCCCTTCTGCAGCCGGATCGGATACTTCTGGTAGTGGAACGCGACGGTGTTGACCGCGTACACCTCGTTCTCGCCATCGAAGTTCGTGTCGAAGCCGTTCATCATCATGACGAGCTCGCGCGCCGGCGGGCGCCCGCCGGGCGGGTCGATGATGAAGACGCCGTAGAGC
>DASTYH010000248.1:0-3759 GCA_035765075.1 Gemmatimonadales bacterium | reverse complement strand
GAGTTGCCAGCTCCCGTCGACGCCCCCGTCCTCTCGCCGACTCGCCTGAAAGGTGAGCCGGCGCCGCACCACGCTGTTCCCCACCGCCTGGAAGGTGTGGGCGCTTCCCGTGACAGCCTGCGCCACCGTGCTCGCCGAGGTGGCCTGGAAGGGCGACGCCGTCTCGTCCGCGCCGCAGCCGGTCGCCACGAGTGCCACCAGCAGACTCCCGCTCCCCATCGTGATTCGCATTGGTCCTCGCCTGTTGAGGTTCGACCGCCGGACAGTGAGGAGGACGAGGGAGCGGGGAGATGCGGACGGGGTTGGGACGAACCGTGCGTGGGAGGGACGATGCGCATCGGTGCGCGGACGACTCGATACCCCGCTACATCGATCGCAGCAGCTGGTCGCGACAGGTCCGGCTCACCCTGAGCTCCCGGCCGTCTGCAAGGACCGCAATCGAGTCGCCTCCGAACCAGGGGCGGATTTCCCGGATCCGGGCGACGTTCACGATCGTGGACCGGTGGATTCGCACGAAATGTGACGGATCGAGCTGGCTCCCGAGGCTCTCGAGGGTGGCGCGAATCACATCCGAGGAAGCACCGCGATGGATCCGCACGTAGTTCCGCTCGGCGGCCAACCAGTCGACTTCGCCCACCGGGACGAAGAAGCTCCGGTCCGGTGCGCGAATCAGGAGTCGGGTGGTGTAGGCCGTCGTCGGCGCCGACGTGGCGGGATCAGGCGGGGCGCCCCGTACCAGTGCCGCCAGGCGGCGCGCCAGCTCGCCATCCCGGCGGAGCCCGATCTGGGCGCGGGCATGCGCGAGCGACTCGGCAAAGCGCGCATCATCGAATGGCTTGAGGATGTAGTCGAGCGCGTGCAGCGAGAAGGCGCGTACCGCGTGCTCCTCGAACGCCGTTACGAAGACCACGGGCGGCATCCGCTCGGGGCCGACGCACTCGATAACCCCGAAGGCATCGAGTCCCGGCATCCGGACGTCAAGGAAGGCAAGGTCGGGTGCGAGCTGCGGGATGGCCTCTGCCGCCTCGAGTCCGTCCTCGCATTCGCCGATCAGCTCGACGTCCGGTTCGGAGGCGAGGGCGATCCTGAGGCAATCGCGCGAAAGCGGCTCGTCGTCCGCGATGAGCACCCGGAGCGAGGTCATGAAACGGCTCCGTACAGTGGTGTGCCCCGTGCGCCGAGCGGCTCACTCCTCGCGCGCTCGAGGGGGAGAGTCACGGTGACCAGGGTCCCACCCCTTACGCCGTTCTCGAGTCGCAGCGCCGCGTCGTCGCCGTAGAGCTGGGTGAGCCGGGCCCGGGTGTTCGCCAGGCCTATCCCGTGGCGTCCGTTCGGGCTCGTGCCGAGTCCGGGGCCAGTATCCGCCACCTCGAGTGAGAGGGATCCTTCGGCGATCCGCGCCCCAATCGTGAGGGTCCCCGGTCCCGGTACCCGTGCGATGCCGTGCCGCACGGCGTTCTCGGCCAGGGGCTGCAGGATGAAGGCGGGGACGAGCGCTTCGGCCGCAGCCGCCTCGATATTCCATTCGACGCTGAGGCGCTCGCCGAACCGGGCCCGCTCGATCGAGAGATAGAGTTCCAGGCTCTCGACCTCGCGCGCGACGGTCACCTGGTGGGCATCCCGCTGCTCGAGCGAGAGCCGGAGGAGTGCCCCGAGCCGGGCGAGCATGTCGATTGCCGCCTTGTCGTCTCCCAGTCGGACGAGGCCGGCGATCCCGTTGAGCGAGTTGAAGAGGAAGTGCGGATCGAGCTGCATGCGGAGCATGCCGAGCCGTGCCTCGGCCATCTGGGCTTCGAGCGATGCCGCGCGCGCCGCGAGCTGCAGCGCCGTGACCTCGCGCTCCCGCGCCCGCCGGGCAAACTCGATCGCGTGCCAGGCGCCCACCACGGCCAGTGCGGTCATGATGTTCACGATCAGATACGCGTCGAGGATGCTCTCGACCTGCATCCAGGGACTGGTGACGGGGCCGCCCCGGGTGTTGGTGTAGTAATAGAGCGTTCCGGCAATGGCCACGTGCACGAGCGAGAGGAGGGTGGCTGCGGCGAGGTGGATCAACGCAGAGCGGGGCCATCCCGCCCCGTCCAGCCGGTATCGCGACGCGAGCCGGAAGATCAGCGGCGTGAAGAGCCCCCAGAGGAGCCACCACGGCATGTTGCCGATGAGCGCCGCGCCTGCCCCGTGCGCCACACCCGGTATGAGCCCCTCCGGCCCGCGAAGCTGCTCGGCGAGGTACGCCTTCCCGGACTCGAGAAGCCCGAGCGCGGTCCAGAAGCCGGGAATGAGCCAGCGTGAGCGGGGGCGCATGTGTAGGGGAACGTCGGCGGGGGATCAGGATGCACGGGGCAGGCAGTGCCCCGTATGTACGCTTCCGTGCCTATGGTGAGTTCACGGGATCCGCTGCCCCATCCTCACGGAGCCGATAGCCGACGCCGGGCTCGGTGGTGAGCAGGCGGGGGCGCGTCGCGTCGTCCTCCAGCTTGTGCCGGAGCTGTGCCATGTAGACGCGAAGGTAGTGTGTCTGCTCCACGAAGCCCGCGCCCCAGACCTCGTGCAGCAGCTGGCGGTGCGTGATCACCCGTCCGGCATGCCGTATGAGCGCCGCGAGCAGCTTGTACTCGGTCGGCGTCAGGTGCACCTCCCTCCCCGCGACAAGAACCTGCCGCCGGATCAGGTCGACCCGCAGTGATCCTGCCTCGAATACCGGCCGCGGTGGCGCGTCGGGCGGCAGCGCCGCATGCCGGAGCGCCACGCGGATCCGTGCCAGCAGCTCCTCGATACCGAATGGCTTGGTCAGGTAGTCGTCTGCTCCCTCGTCCAGCGCCACGACCTTCGCCTCCTCGCTGTCCCGCGCGGAGAGGACGATGATCGGCGTGTGCGCGGATTTCCGAAGCTCGCGCGCAAAGGTGATCCCGTCTGCGTCGGGAAGCCCGAGATCCAGAAGGATGATGTCGGGGTTCCGCCCCGAGGCCTGGATCATTCCCTCACGTGCCGTCGCCGCTTCCACGACCTGATACCCGCTCGCCCGGAGCGTGGTCCCGAGGAACCGGCGCATCGGCGCCTCGTCCTCGATGACGAGCACCACGGGATGCGGGGCAGCCATCGATCAGCTCGTGGCCTCGACCGGCTCGGCCGCCTCTGCCGGGATGC
The DNA here is from genome assembly GCA_035765075.1 of Gemmatimonadales bacterium. Taxonomy (GTDB): domain Bacteria; phylum Gemmatimonadota; class Gemmatimonadetes; order Gemmatimonadales; family GWC2-71-9; genus CAMLLJ01. The sequence goes on along the minus strand of DASTYH010000248.1, from coordinate 612 downwards.
CGGCCTCGGGGAGCCCGGAGAGCGGCAGGAGGAAACGGAACGCCGAGCCGCCGCCGGGCACCGGATCGACCCAGATCCGGCCACCGTGCGCGGTGAGGATGCCGCGGCAGATGGTGAGCCCGAGCCCGGCGCCCGCGGTGGCGCTCCGATCGCTTGCCGCCCCGCGCTGGAATTTCTCGAACACGGCGATCTCCGATCCGGCGGCGATTCCCGGTCCCCGGTCGGCAACGGTCACTTCGACGGCGGCATCGCGCCGGACCGCCGAGATCGCGATCGGCGTGCCGGGCGGTGTGTGCCTCGCCGCATTCTCCAGGAGGTTGATGAACACCTGCTCGATGAGAATCTCGTCCACCGGCACGAGCGGCAGGTCCGCCGGCAGGGTGACGGTGACCGGATGGAATCGCAGGGTCTCCTCGAGTCGCAGCAGGGCGACGCCAAGCGACTCCTCCAGCGGCTGCCACTGCCGGTGCACAGCCAGCGCGCCGCTCTCCACCCGCACCATGTCCAGCAGATTGACGACCAGCGAGGTCATCCGGCGAGACTCCCCGAGAATCGTCTCGGCGAGCTCGCGGCGGTCGCCTGCGGGGAGGTCCGCGGCGTGCAGGAGCGAGC